>JAPOPM010000228.1 GCA_026712905.1 Deltaproteobacteria bacterium | reverse complement strand
TATTGTGAGCTCGCAGCCAGCTTCGCAACGTCTCCTCCTGAGCTGCGGTAATCGGCAATCGTGAGGCAGTTTTCCACATGACCCCGATCTTATACGATGTCCGTATTGTTGTAAAGCTATTTGTGAGACACTACACTAGTGACATGGAGAGGCATCATCCAATCGACGGCCGGCAGCCCGCACCATGACGCTGATCCTTACCAACGAGGAGATCGAGAGCTGCTTCACCCTGGAGGAATGCTTCAGGGTGATGGAGCCCGCCTTCATCGACCTGGGCAACGGCGCCGCCGCGAATCTGCCGCGCCAGGACCTGCTGGTGCCCGGTCCCCTGGAGGACAGCTACCACGGCCTCAAGGCCGCCGGCGGCTCCATGCCGCGGTTCGGCGTGACCGCGGCGCGGCTGACCTCCGATATCGTGACCTGGCCGGAAGTGGACGGCCAGCGGCGCCGGGTCAAGGTGCCGCTGGCCATGGGCAACAAGTACGTGGGCCTGGTATTGCTCTTCAGCACAGCCACCGGCGAGCTGCTGGCCATCTTCCCCGACGGCTTGGTCCAGGCCATCCGCGTGGGTGTCACCAACGCCTTGTCGGCCAAGTACATGGCGCGGCCGGAATCGTCGGTGCTGGGGATCTACGGCTCCGGTTGGCAGGCCCGGTCCGGCCTGCTGGCCATGTGCGCGGCCATGCCCATCCGGGAAGTGCGGGTCTACAGCCCCACCGAGCAGCACCGCAGAGCCTTCGCCCGTGAAATGGACGGCCGAGTGGAGGCCGACGTGCGGGCCGTGGACGTTCCCGAGCACGCGGCCCACGGCGCCGACATCGTCCTCATGACCACCAACGCGCTGGTGCCGTTCTTTCCGGAGGACTGGATTCACGAGGGCATGCACATCGCCACCGTCCGCTCAAGCGAGATGGCTCTGGACGCGCTGCTGCGTTGTGACCGGCTGGTGGTTTCGAGCCGGGAAGCGGCCCGGCTGGTGACGCTGCCAGGGGAGGAAGAGCGAATTCCGGAGGCTGGCGAGGGGGACTACCGTCGCGAGGAGCTAAGCGGCACCGAAGCCGACTGGAGCCGCAAGCCGGAGTTGGGAGAGGTCATGGCGGGAAAAGTCGCGGGCAGGGAAGGCGAGGCGGAGGTGACCTGTATGCTCAACTACGTCGGGCTCGGCCTTCAGTTCGCCGCCGCCGGAGCGCGAATCTACGAGTTGGCCAGGGAACGCAGCCTCGGCAGGGACCTGCCCACCGAATGGTTCTCGCAAGACCTTCACTCGTAAACGCGACCCACGGAGCGCCCGCCGTGAGATGTCGCACCACGCGTGGCCAACGCCCCTACGGGAAGAAAAGCAGCTTCACCAGCAACGCGATAATGGCCGGTTCGAAAGTGAAGACTGCCAGCTTGAGCACGGCAACATTCTTGTCGAGCCTGGCGATGTCTTCCCTCGTGGTCTTCTCCAGCCTGGCGAACTCTTTCTTGGTAGACAACTCCAGCCTGGCGAACTCTTCCTTGGTAGACAACTCCTGCTTGGCGAACTCTTCCTTGGTAGACGACTCCTGCCTGGCGAACTCTTCCTTGGTAGACAACTCCAAGTTGGCGATGTCCGACTTGGCGCCATGCTCAAGCCTGGCAACACTTTGCTCCAAACCGGAGATGTCCTCTTTGGTAGCCAGGCGCTCCGCGTGGGGGATCGCCGCCGCTGCCGCCTTGGCCTTCTCCTTGGAGGCTCCCGCTTCAATCAGCGCCTCGTAGACTTCTAGAACAATCACGGTCATGGCTCCGTCCCGGCCAACTCCAGCCATTGTAGTTCGCTTATTCAAAAACACAACCTCGATGTGGGACAGAATCCGAGCACGACGGATGGCACTGCCCTCATGGTCATGAATCGGCACTCTCGTACCGTTCCTTAGCCCAAGGGCTTACGGAGTCAGCAGGATCTTGCCGGTGGTCTTTCGGGACGCCAACAGGCGATGGGCCTCGGCGGCTTGGGTCAGCGAGAGAGTGCGGCCGATGCGTACGGAGAGTTTTCCGGACTCGATCCATCGAAGCACGTCTCCGCCGCGGGCGAGGATCTCGGCGCGGTCGGTGGTGTGATGGGTGAGGCTCGGGCGGCTGAGGGAGAGGGACCCCTTCGCGTTGAGCACGGCGGTGTCGAAGGGCGGCACGGCGCCGCTGGACTGGCCGTAGATCACCATGCAGCCGCGCGGCGCAAGAGCGTCGAGGCTCTTCTCGAAGGTGCTCTTTCCAACCGAATCGTAGACGACGTGGACACCGCGTCCATCGGTGAGCCGGCGCGCCTCGGCGGCGAAGTCCTCACGGGTGTAGTCGATGACCGCGTCGGCGCCCGCTTCCTCGGCGATGCGTGCCTTTTCCAGCGTCGACACGGTGCCGAACACCCGCGCGCCGCGCATCTTCGCCATCTGCACCAGCAGCAGCCCGGTGCCGCCGGCGGCGGCGTGGACGAGCACCGTGTTCCCGGCATCCACCGGATAAGTGTCGTGGATGAGGTAGTGGGCGGTCATGCCCTGGAGCATGGCCGCGGCCGCCGATTGCAGACCCACGGTCTCGGGTACCCGCACCAGGTGGCGTTCCGGCACCGAGGCCAGCTCGGCGTAGGAGCCGTGGCCGTTGGAGATGCCGTAGGCGACCCGGTCGCCGACCCGGACTTCGGAGACCTCCGGGCCGACGGCGACCACGGCGCCGGCGCCCTCGGCTCCGGGGATGTAAGGCAGCGCGCGGCCGTGATGGCCGCCCCAGTGGAAACCGGAGCGGTAGTAGATGTCCAGGTAGTTGACGCCGGCGGCCGCGACCTTCACCAGCGCCTCGCCCGGCCCGGGCTCCGGCGTCTCCACCTCCTCGTAGCGGAGCACCTCCGGACCGCCCAGCTCGTGCACCCGGACGGCCCTCATCGCGAACCGGGGAATCTGTATGAACCGCCGGACGGAGCGCAGTCCCGGCGCCCGTCCTTCCCTTTCGCGGCCCGGCGGTGCGCGGGCAGCTTCCAGGAAACCATGCGCGTGCGCGTCGTCGCCATCAGTCCAACAGCGCCACCACCCGCGCCGGAGCGGATTCGGTCTTCCACTTGACCGGGAGCGCAATGATCCGAGCGGTGGGGCCGATCTGGTCCAGGTTGATGAGGTTCTCGATCTGGCAGGTGACCTTTGGAAGAATCGTGCGGTGCACGGTCATGCCGCTGCCCAGGATCTCGTCGGCCTGCTGGTAGTCGGCGCCCTTCTCCTCCTGGGCGAAGTCGTAGCCGATGACCGCGGGCTGCTTGTCCACCACCCACTGGGCCGCCTCGCGGGAGAGGAAGGGCGAGTCGTTCCACCAGGACGGATCGGTGGTCCGGTGCCCCTTGGGCCAGTCGGTGCGCAGCAGCAGGATGCCGCCGGGCTCGATCTTCACTCCCTGCTCCGCCAGCGCCGCCTCGGCCCGCTCCATGTCCTCCGGCGTGATGCGCGCGCCGGGCTGACAGCGGAACGACAGGTCCAGCACCACCGCCGTGCCGATCAACGGCTCCAGCGGAAGCTGCTCCACCGACGGCTTGTCGCGGAAGAAGTGGTGCGGGGAGTCGATGTGAGTGCCCGCGTGAACGGTGAGCTCCACGAGATTGGAGACGAACCCCTTGTCCTCCCAGTCGATGATGGGTTTGATCTTGAAGTAGGTCTCGTCCGGCGCGAACGGAGCCGAATCGCATTCCTCCACGGTCATGCTGAGATCGACGATGCGCATGAAAACGGTTCCTTTCCCCAAGACAAACGGTCCGCGTCCTTATATCATTGCACCGCGTCCGAAAGTCAACGCGCCGTGCCGCGTCCGGAACCCCGCCGGGCCGAGTCGCGGCAACACACATCGAAGGAGGCGACACCATGATCTACGAAGTGAGGGTGCAGACGGTGGATCCCGACAAGCGCAGCGAATACGTGAAGGCCTACAAGGAAGCCATCCAGTCCAGCAAGGAAGCCGGATGCCATGGCGGATACATCATGTGCAGCGACGACGAGCCTTCCAGGGTCATGGTCCTGCTCCACTGGGAGACACGCGAGCACCACGAGCGCTGGCGCGGCACGCCGCCCCACGTGAAGTTCAGGCAGACCATCGATCCCTGGCAGACCCAGCCCAGCGTCGGCGACTACTACGTCGCCGAGACCATCTGACGAATTTCCGGCGAGGTGCATCATGGACGTCGATCCGATCCGCTACGAGATGTTTCTCCATCGCCTGTGGGCGGTGGGCGAGGAGGGGCGCTCCACCCTCCAGCGCGTCACCGCCTCGCCCATCGTGGCCCAGGGCGGCGAGGTCATGAGTTCGTTCTACGACGCCGAGGGCAAGATGGTGCTGGCCTGCTCCGGCCATCTGCGGTTCGCCGCCGCCACCTCGGACGCCATCAAGTACCTCATCGACTGGTACGGCGAGTCGCCGGGTTTCCACGACGGCGACCAGCTCTTCTTCAACGATCCTTACGTGGCCGGGTCCCACACCTACGACATGATGGTGATCAAACCCATCTTTTTGGACGGGCGCCTGATCGCCTGGATCGCCACCAGCACCCACACCGCCGACACCGGCGGGGTGCTGCGGGGCGCGGCCCTGGAAATCTTCCACGAGGGCATCCGCATCCTCGGAGTCAAGGTGGTGGAGCGGGGCGAGTTCCGCGAGGACGTGTTCCGCACGCTGACCGAGCAGTGCCGCGATCCCCAGTACGTGGGGCTGGACATCAAGGCCATGATTGCCGGCAACAACGTGTGCGCCTCGCGCTACCTGAGCCTGGTGGACAAGTTCGGCCTGGAGTTCATCGAGGCAGCGGGCGAGAAGACCCTGGCGGACGCCGAGGAGATGGCCCGCGCCAAACTGCGCTCCCTGCCCGACGGAGTGTGGCGCTCCCGGGTCTATTACTCCGCGCGCGAAGCCGACCAGACCGACGCCGACATCATCGCCGTCATCTGCGCCGTCACCAAGAAGGGCGACACGCTGGACATCGACCTCGACGGCACCAGCCCGCAGACCTCGGGCGACACCAACTCGACCCTTCCGAGCACGGTGGCGCACCTCAACATCGCGCTCACCAACCAGCTCTTCTGGGACATCCCGTGGAACGACGGCAAGCTGGCGCCCATCCGCATGACGGTGCCCGAGGGCTCCGTGCTGAACTGCACCTTCCCGGCGGCCTGCGGGCTGGCGCCCATGATCGGCGGCATGTTCGTGGCCGCGGTGAGCGAGTGCCTGGCCAAGATGCTCTACGCCGCCGAACGGCGAGAGGACGTCAACGCCGGCTGGTTCGGAGCCTGGTACTCCGGCGGCCCGGGGTTCATGTACGGCGGCCACAACCGCGAAGGGCTGGCCAACGCCCAGGGGCTCTACGACGTGCACGGCGGCGGCCTCGGCGCCCGGCCCGACCGGGACGGCGTGAACACCGGCGGCCACATGAACATTCCCTCCGGCGGCATCTCCGACATCGAGCGCATCGAGATGCAGTACCCGTTCATCTACTTGGCGCGAAGGCACGTGAAGGACGGCTCGGGCTTCGGCAAGCAGCGCGGCGGCTACGGCAGCGAGCGGCTGCTGTTCGTCTACGGCTCCACCGACGTGACGGCCAACTACCGTCCCTACGGCGCGGTGCCCAACGGCTTCGGCCTGTTCGGCGGCTTTCCCGCGGGCTTCGGCGGCAACCGCGCACTCTACCGCACCGACGACCTGCTGCGGCGCCTGCGCGAGGGCGCCTATCCCACCGGCGCGGACGAGCTGCGGGACCTCGACTGGTGCCGGCTCGACCTGCCCGAGGGCTTCCGTCCGCGCGTAGCCATCCCCGAGATGACCTTCATCACGGACGTGACCCAGAGCGGCGGCGGCTTCGGCGACCCGCTGGAGCGAGACCCCGCTCAGGTGGAGCAGGACGTCCGGACGGGCCGCACGAGTCTCGAGGTCGCCGACCGGATCTACGGGGTCCGGATCGACGGCGACGGCAGTGCGGACGCCGCCGCCACCGAGGAGCGGCGCAAGGAGCTTCGGGCTCGGCGTCTGGCGGAGACATCCAGCGCCGCGGCCAACGGCGGAGCCGGTGACGGCGGCGATACCGGGCCGGCAGCGGATTCCGGGCTCGGTCAGGACGACGACGAGGGCGACGGCGCGGTCCTCCTCCATGTCCACGAGTACCTCGATCTCGCGCGGGCCGGCGGCCGGCTGGTGGTGCGATGCCGCAAGTGCGCGCACGTGTTCTGCGCCGGCGGGGAGAACTACAAGACCGGCGCCGTCGAGATCACCATGGACCTCGAGGAACTGGCCGGCGCGCGCGTTCCCTCCGGCGAGCCCTACCGCGGCGTGTTGCTGGGCTACGTCTGCCCCGGATGCGCCACGCTGCTCCAGGTGGACGTCTTCTGCCCCACACGGGACGACGAGAGGCCCCTCTGGGACATCCAGCTCGATTGTTCGGGGCTGAGGTAGGGGTTGTGCCCGGCAGGCCGAAAGGAAATTGCAAAGAACGGGGCTCCTGTGATAACCCCGGCGGGTGCGAGTGGGTCTGTGACACACGCTCGATGCGCGAAGGTGCGTAACTCGGTTTTGGCAAGTTTGCCAGGGAGGTAAACCATGCGGAGAAGAACGAGTTTGCGGAAGTCGTTTGCAATGGCCGGCGCGAGCATGGCGGCGATGCTTCTATGCCTGTTGATCGGCACGACCGCCGGGGCTCAGAACCTGCCGGGCAAGATCACGTGGATCGTTCCCTTCGGACTGGGGGGCGGCACCGGGACGTCGGCGCTGCTGCTGGCGCCAAAGCTGCAGGCGAAGCTCGCGGGCAACGGCGTCAAGGAAGTCAAGGTGGTGAGCCTGCCGGGGGCAGGCGGGACGGTGGGGACGAAGCGGCTCTTCGGCTCGCCGGCGGACGGGAGCGTCATCGGCAGCATGCTGCCGGCGGGCGGACTGGCGCAATCGGCGACACGGGACGTGGGCTTCGACCTCTCCAAGTTCACCTACCTGGCGAAGATCACCACCGCTCCGCGTTTCCTGTTCGTTAAAGGGGACTCCCCCATCAAGTCGCTCGACGACCTTATCGCGGAAGGAAAGAAGCGGCCCTTGAAGTTCGCCTCGGCGGGCGCGGCGTCGGCCGGGTCCTTCGTGCTGGCCAACCTCATCGACAAGACCGGCATCCAGGTGAAGGACGTCACCGGGTACAAGAGCGGCCGCTCGCTGGTAGTGGCGGTGGCGCGCGGCGACGTGGACACGACCATCAAGACCACCGGCGGCGTGATCACCTTCATCAAGTCCGGCGAGGTCCGGGGCCTCGTGCAGCTCTCCTCGGAGAAGGACAAGGATCCGTTCTTCCCGGACGTGCCTTCGGCCGAAGCCCTCGGACGCAAGGACCTCATGGCCGGCGGCATCCTGTACATCCTCGTGGCCGCGCCGCCTAACGTGCCGCAGGCCGTCGCGGACGTGCTGCGCAACGCCGTGCACCAGGTCATCATGGAGTCCAAGGCCGAGCTCGAGAGCAAAGCCCAGGTCATCCACTCCCCCGCCACCGGGGAAGAAACGGCCGGTCTCGTGAACAACCTGATCAAGGACTACGCGAACCTGATCGCCCTCTACAAGGCGCAGCAGAAGAAGTAGGCTCGAAACAGGCTTGAAGCCTCCTGCCACACCGTCCGGCCCGGATGATCGGCGGATTGTCCTTTCCGAGCATCCGGGCCGGTCCTGGTGGCGTGCCCACCCGTGTGGCGCACCACGCCAAGCCGCGCGTTCACGCACGTCGCGGCCGACGCGCTGAAAGAGTTGCTCCGTGATTGAGGCCATCGGCGAAGCGCTGGTTAACGTTTTCGGGTTTCCCAACGTCCTGGTGGTGCTCCTCGGCGTCACGGTGAGCATGCTCTTCGGCGCCCTGCCCGGTCTCGGCGGCATCGTCATCCTGACGCTGTCGCTGCCCATCATCATGGCGATGGAGACGAAGCTGGCCATGATGGTCTTCGCCGCGTCCATCGGCGGCATCACCTTCGGCGGCTCCATCTCCGCCATCCTGCTCAACGTCCCCGGCACCGTCGCCAACATCGCCACGGTCTTCGACGGGCACCCGCTGGCCCGGCAGGGCCGCGCCGGCTACGCCCTGGCCATCTCCGCGACGGCGTCCGCCCTGGGCTCGGTGTTCGGCTACCTGATCTTCCTGCTGCTGCTGCCGGTGGTGCGCTCCGTCGTGTTTTCCTTCGGCCCGCCGGAGTTCTTTCTCATGGCCCTGCTGGGAATCAGCCTGATCGCGTCACTGACCCAGAGCGAACCGATCAAGGGGCTCATCTCCGCGGGGCTGGGATTCCTGGTGGCCTTCATCGGGTACTCTCCCATCACGGGCGACATGCGCTTCACCTTCGACCTGCTCTACCTGTGGGACGGGGTCCACACCGGGGTCATCGCCATCGGCATCTTCGCCGTCTCCGAGATGTTCTTCCTGGCGGTCAAGGGAGAGGAGCTGGTGCAACAGGGCGACGTGGAGCGCCCCACGACGCAGGATGTCCTCGAGGGCATCCGCTTCGTGTTCTCCAACTTCTTCCTGCTGATCCGGAGCGCCACCATCGGCTGCGTGGTCGGGATCATTCCCGGCGTGGGGGCCAACGTAGCGGCGTTCCTGTCGTACGCCCAGGGCCAAGCCACTTCGCCGAACCGCGCCAACTTCGGCCGCGGCGCGCCCGAGGGCGTGCTCGCGCCGGAAGCCGCCAACGACGCCAAGGACGGCGGCGCGCTGCTGCCCACCGTGGCCTTCGGCATTCCCGGGAGCGCGCCCCACGCCATCCTGCTGGTGGGGCTGCTGCTGCTCGGACTGAACCCGGGCAAGGAACTGCTGACCACGCACCAGGCCACCGTCTTCACCCTGGTGCTTGCGCTGATCGCCGCCAACGTGTGGACCTCCATCCTGGGGCTCCTCTTCGCCAACCAGCTCGTCAAGATCACGCGGATCCGGGTCACGCTCATCATCCCCATCGTCCTGGTCATCAGCTTCGTCGGCGCCTTCGTGCTGCGCAACAATCTCCTGGACGCGTTCGCCGTGCTCGTGTTCGGCTTCATCGGCTACGGCATGAAGAAGTACAACTACTCCTTCATCACCTTCATCCTCGCCTACGTGCTCGGGGAGATCGCCGAGGTGTCGCTGTTCCAGACGCTGCTCATCTCGGACACGGGCTTCCTGATCTTCGTCACCCGTCCGATCTCGCTGGTGCTGACCCTGCTCATCCTGGCGGCCCTGGCCCTCCCGCTGGTGACGCCGCTCAAACGCGCATGGCAACGGCGTCAATTGCCGGACGCGCCTTAGCGGACGGTCGAGAACGCCCGGGCTCATGCTCTTCTACGCCGACCTGCACGTCCACTCCCGCTTCTCCCGCGCCACCAGCCGCAACTGCGACCTCAAGCACCTGGCCATCTGGGCGCGCAAGAAGGGCATCGGCGTCGTCGGCACCGGCGACTTCACCCATCCGGCGTGGCGCGCGGAGTTGAAGGAACAGCTCGTGCCGGCGGAGCCCGGGCTGTTCCGCCTGCGTCCCGACCTGGAGAGGGCGGTGGAGGCGGAGCTTCCACCGGCCTGCGCCGGCAGCCTCAACCCGGTGCGCTTCATGCTGTCGGTGGAGATCTCCACCATCTACAAAAAGGGCGACAAGACCCGGAAGATCCACCACCTGGTCTACGCGCCGGAGTTCGACGCCGTGGACCGGCTGGTGGCCGCCCTGACCCGCATCGGCAACCTCCACTCGGACGGACGGCCGATCCTGGGACTGGATTCGCGCCATCTGCTGGAGATGACCCTGGAGTCCGGGCCCGGTTCGTACCTCGTGCCCGCCCACGTGTGGACGCCGTGGTTCGCCGCCCTGGGCTCCAAGTCCGGCTTCGACGCCGTCGACGACTGCTACGGCGACCTGGCACCGCACATCTTCGCGGTGGAGACGGGGCTCTCGTCCGATCCGCCCATGAACTGGCGGGTGTCATCCCTGGACCGCTTCCGGCTGATGTCCAACTCCGACGCCCACTCCCCCGAGAAACTCGGACGGGAGGTGTGCGTGTTCGACACCGGGCTGGACTACTTCGCCCTGCGCCGGGCGCTGGAGACCGGCGAGGGGTACGGCGGCACCCTGGAGTTCTTCCCCGAGGAGGGCAAGTACCACCTGGACGGCCACAGGAACTGCAACGTGCGCCTGGAGCCGGACGAGACGCGCCGGCACCAAGGCCGCTGCCCGTCCTGCGGCAAGCCCCTCACCGTGGGAGTCATGCACCGGGTCGAGGACCTGGCGGACCGGGAGGTCGACGCCGCGCCGCCCGCCACCGCCGGCGACACCCAGGGCCTGATCCCGCTGCCGGAGATCCTGGGGGAGATCCTTCAGGTCGGCCCCAAGAGCAAGCGCGTGGCCATGGACTACGAGAGCCTGCTGGCGCGGCTGGGACCCGAGCTGCAACTGTTGAACAGCGTGCCGCTGGAGGACATCAGCCCAGTGGCTCCATCGCCGGTGGCCGAGGCCGTGGCGCGCCTGCGCCGGCGCGAGGTGATCCGCGATGCCGGCTACGACGGCGTGTACGGCACCATCCGCCTGTTCCGGGCCGTCGAGTTGGCGAAACGCAGCCGCGGGGCGGCGCTGTTCGAGCAGAACACCGCGGGCAGCAAACAACCGGCTGGCGATAGCGGCCCCGCGCGCTCGGCGCAAGACAACGCCGCCGCTACCGTCGAGACGGCACGGGAACCCGACTCGACCGCCCCGGCATCTCCGGACCCACGGCCGTTCTCCACTGGTTCCGAACCGACGTCCCAACCACCAGGCCTGCACGGGAACAATGCCTCATTGGGCCAACTGGCGCTCCCGGTGAACCTCTTCCCGGGCAACCGCGACCTCCTGGCCGGGCTGGACGCGGAACAGCGCGCCGCCGCGGAGCTTCTCGACGGCCCGCTGCTCATCGTCGCCGGCCCCGGTTCGGGGAAGACCCGCACCCTGACCCATCGGCTCGCTCATCTCGTCGCGAGCCGGGACGTGCCGCCGTCAGGTTGTCTGGCCGTGACCTTCACGCGCCGAGCGGCCGACGAGATGCGCAACCGCCTGCGGGTGCTCCTGCCGGACACCTGGGCGGCGATACCCCTCCACACGTTTCACTCCCTCGGCCTCGCCCTTCTCCGGGAACACTGGAACGCCGCCGGGCTGCAGCGCGGCTTCCGGGTGGCGTCCGAGGTTGAGCGACTGCAGCTTCTGCGGGATACACTGTCCGTCTCCGAGCGCCAGGCCCGCACGCACCTGTCGGCCATCTCCCACGCCAAACGGACACGGACGCCCGCCGGCGACAAGCTCGCGCAGGCCTGGGAGGCGTACCGGCAGGCCATGGAAACGCGCAACTGGTGCGACTTCGACGATCTCATCATCCGCGCCGCCGACACCCTGGAAGACCATCCCGACGTCCGTAGCCAGGTTCGGCTGCGGTATCCCTGGGTGTGCATCGACGAGTACCAGGACGTGGACGAGCAGCAGGCGCGCCTGATCAAGCAACTGGTGCCGTCCGACGGCAACCTCTGCGCCATCGGCGACCCCGACCAAGCCATCTACGGCTTCCGCGGGGCGGACGTGCGCTTCTTCACACGGTTTCCCGAGGACTTCCCGAGCGCCCAAGTGGTGCGCCTCGACCGCAACTACCGCTCCGACCGCAACATCGTGACGCTGTCCTCCCAGGTGATGGGCTCCACCTCCTCCGCGGGACCGTCCATCCCCGTGCTTGACGACGCGCCCAACCTCGTCACCCTCCACGAAGCGCCGAGCGAGAAGGCCGAAGCGGAGTTCGTCGTCCAGTCCCTGGAGGAGGCCCTGGGCGGCCACAGCTTCTTCTCCCTCGACAGCGGCCGCTCCACCGAGGCCCAAGGCCATGATTTTTCGTTCTCGGACTTCGCCGTGCTCTACCGCACCGAGGCCCAGGCCGCGGCGCTGACCGAAGCCCTCGCGCGCTCCGGCATGCCCTTCCAGCAACGCTCCCACAACCCGCTGTCGGAGCATCCCGGCGTCGCCGCCCTCGTGGAAGCACTGGAGAACGACCCCGCTCCCGGCGCGGGCAGCGTGCGGGAGCGACTCGAGCGCGCCCACCGCGCCGCCCAACCACCAGCCGCCGACACGCTGGAGGCCCTGGAGTTGCTGCGCCCCCTGACCGACGCTTGCGGCGAAGACCTGGACCGGTTCCTTTCCGAACTGGCCCTCGGCACTCAGGTCGACACCTGGGACCCCCGCGCCGACCGTATCTCGCTGCTCACCCTCCACGCCGCCAAGGGCCTGGAATTCCCGGTCGTCTTCATCGTCGGTTGCGAGCACGGCCTGCTCCCCCTGACCTGGGGCAAACCCGAGCCCGAAGACCCCGCCGAGGAGCGCCGCCTTTTCTACGTCGGCGTCACCCGCGCAAAGACCCGGCTCTTCCTGTGCCGCGCCCGCAAGCGGCGCTGGCGCGGCAAGGTCCGCGAGATGCCCCCGTCTCCCTACCTCGCCGACATCGAGGAACGGCTCCTGGAACAAACGCGCTCTCGGCCTTCCATTACCCGTGCGCGGAAGCGGGATGACCAGTTGGATCTGTTCTCGTAGGACTTGAGTGTCCGGCTTCAGGGGAGCGGCTCAAGATCGAACAACCGCACGTCTTTCGTTCAGGTAATTCGCGCGATCAAGGGAGGTTGCGTCCGTTGGGGTTGACTCTGTTCCGTGTTCTGGAAAAATGAGTGGGTAGATGGACAACGGGTCCAACGAGGCATCAGGAGAAGATTGCTTCGGGACTTTGAAGCTCGGCGACCGGGGCGAGCCGAGTCCGAACACTAACAAGGAGACGCCATGTATGCACTGAGACTGGCACTGGTCGGTTTATTGGCCGTATCCCTGTCCGGCTGTCTGAGCGGGGCTGGTGAGAAGGAAGGCGCGGGCACGCTGCTGGGCGCGGTGGCCGGCGGCATCGCTGGCGCTCAACTCGGCAAGGGAGAGGGACAGCTCATAGCCACGGGAATCGGCACGCTTCTCGGGGCCGCCATCGGTAACGAAATCGGCAAGTCCCTCGACCGCGCGGACCAGCTCGCCCTGGAACGGGCAACGCACAGTTCGCTGGAGACGGCTCCCGTGGGCCGGACCACCACCTGGAAGAACCCCGACTCGGGCAACCAGGGCACCATCACGCCGCGCAAGACCTTCAAGCGCAACGACGGCACCTACTGCCGCGAGTTCACCCAGACCATCACCATCGGCGGCAAGACCGAAGAAGCCTTCGGCACCGCGTGCCGCCAGCCCGATGGCACCTGGAAGCTGATTTCGGCGTAGACGCCCACACCAGTTCGAGACACTCATTCCGGTGGCAAGGACGCTGAAGGGGCGCCCTTGCCACCGCTAATCTTCCGCCACTGGCGTGGAAACGCCAGCGCCCATCACGTGTGTCGAGGCATGACCTTCAAGTGCCGTTTATCCACGTCCGGAACGGCATCCGTATGAACCAGAACGGACAGAATTGCATAGTGAGGCATACTTGGAGCATCCAACAACGCCCTCCGTTGACCTCTACATGCGCAGGGAAGTACGGCAACATGATCCCTTCGACTACCGTGCGCCGACGCTTCGACTTTGCTAAAGGACGGCTACCATGCAGCGGCGCTTGAGACGTGATCATGCCACCGCCCATCCCGCGCAAGATTTACCATATCGTCCACGTGGACCGATTGCCCTCGATAGTGGCTGACGGCAGCCTCTGGTGCGATGCGGAAATAGCTCGTCGGTCTAGAGTCAGCGCCGACATAGGTACCACCATTGGAATGAACAGTATCAAGGAACGGCGACTGACAGAACGCATGCTCAACAGCCATCCGGGTCTTTACGTTGGCGAGTGCGTGCCCTTCTACTTCTGTCCGCGTTCCGTCATGCTCTACGTGATTTATTGTGCCAACCACGACGAGCTCTCTTATCGTGGTGGGCAAGGACCCATCTTGCATCTCGAAGCCGATCTGTACGAGACTATTCGCTGGGCTGAGGCGCATCAGCGTAGATGGAGCTTCACTCTATCAAACGCGGCCGCTGCCTACTCAGAGGATTTCTCCAACTTGGCACAGCTAGGCAATATTGACTGGGAAGCTGTCCAGACCAATCACTGGTCAGGTAGGGGGATTCCTTCAACGGTGAAAGAAAGCAAGCAGGCCGAGTTCCTCGTGGAGTGCTCGTTCCCGTGGGAGCTTGTTAGCCGCATTGGTGTAATGTCGCCGGAGACATATGGAACAGCGAGAAGAGCCCTAAGCGACACGAAACACCAACCACACCTTGAGATAATCCCGGGATGGTACTACTGACATGCGGGAGGGATCGATGCTCGAATACAAGACGGGCAACATTCTCGCCGAAGACACCGACGCCTTGGTCAACACGGTGAACTGCGTAGGAGTGATGGGACGCGGCATCGCGCTCCAATTCAAGAATGCGTTCCCTGACAACTTCAGGGCCTACGCCGATGCCTGCAAGCGACGAGAGGTGGAACCGGGACGCATGTTCGTGTTCGAGACGCGCCAACTCACCAACCCACGCTACATCATCAACTTTCCAACAAAGCGCCACTGGCGTGGCAAGAGCCGAGTAGAGGACATCGACGCAGGGCTGAAGGCGTTAAAGGAAACGATCGTGGGAAAAGGCATACACTCCGTTGCCATTCCTCCGCTTGGCAGCGGGCTGGGTGGACTTAATTGGAGTGAGGTGCGTTCAAGGATCGAGAAAGCCCTGGGAGACCTCTATGACCTGCACATCGTTGTCTTCGAGCCCGGCGGTGCCCCCGAGACAGACAAAGGCATCAAGCGGCGGTCGACACCGAAAATGACACTTGGACGCGCCGCCCTTGTGGGGCTGATGGACCGATATCTCAGGGGCCTGCTTGACCCATTCGTCACGTTGCTCGAGGTGCACAAGCTGATGTACTTCATGAAAGTAAGTGGCGAGCCAATCCTGGACAAGCTGCGCGTGGTGAAGGGTCCCTATGGCCCTTACGCGGAGAACCTGACGCATGTGCTTCGCGACATCGAAGGTTATCTGATCTCTGGTTACCACGACGGAGGAGACGCCCCCGACAAACAACTCGAACTGGTACCGGGAGCAGTCAGCGACGCCAACGCTTTCCTGGAGAAGCACCCTGCGACCCATCGTCGGTTCGACCGGGTCGTTGAACTGGTCGAAGGTTTCGAGTCCTCGTTCGGTCTGGAGCTTCTCGCGACGGTGCATTGGGTGATTGCGGAGGAATCGAGCCAAAACCTCGACGAGGTCACTTCACGCGTCTATGACTGGGGTGACCGCAAACGACGATTCTCGGCCCGTCAGATCCGCTTGGCCGCCGACGTCCTGGAGAAAAGGGGTTGGATAGAGCCACTCGCACCGCAGCCCCGGTCATGACCACGGTTGCGCGACCGACTCACAGTCCCATCGCCTTCCACACCACCCCCTCGTGCAGGGGCGCGCCCATTATCACGATGAAGACGAAGTAGACGAACGCCCACGTCACGGCGGTGATGGAGAGGGTGATGAGCCAGCGCTCGGAGGAGCGCAGGCGCATGAACAGGATCATGAAAAGGGGGATGGCGGCGAGGTAGCCGATGAAGTAGATCAGCGCCACGAGGAGCAGGAGCCAGGAGGCGAAGCTGAGCTCGCGGCGGAAGACGTTGCCGGGGGGACGGGTTTCCTCGGAGGGTTCGGCGGCGCGGCCGGCATCGATGCCGAAGAGGTCGTATTCCTGGAAGAAGCTGAAGCGCCGGCCGACGGCCGGGATGGCGTCGATCAGGAACTGGAACAGGGTCAGCAGCAGCGTCGGGACGGCGATGATGAGCGGCACCAGGCGGGCGCGCGGCTGGTAGTCCAGGGCCAGGATGAGAAAGCCGAGCACGACGACGAAGACGCCGAGGGTGAACAGGGTGCGGTCGTTGAACTTCACGAGTGCTCCTACTCGGGATGCCGGTGACGCGGCGGCGCTCAGGCTTCCCGCTGCCCCAGATGCATCGACAGACCGCCCTGGCGAACGTGGACCTGCCTCAGTTCACGGGCGCCGGCGAGTTGTTTCATCAACGCGGACACCGGCCGGCCGGCGTCGAGGAATTCCCTGGGCGCGCCGGCATCCAGCATGGCCTTGACGGATTCCGTGCCGACGATGACCCGGAGGACCATTTCCTCATCCGAGACGCCGGCGCCGCCGAATTTCTTCCGGACCTCGTCCAGCGTGGGCTCGGGCCGGACCCAGGACCTCCATTCCCGCGCCCGCGGGCGGCTCAGAATCCTGTCCTTCACCTCCGGGTCCATGAGGCGCGCGCCCTCCTCTCCCCAATACCCCAACGCGTACTGAATGCTCTGGTCGGTGACCTCCTTGTAGCGCTCGCCCACCATGACGTTGACCGCCGCCTGTGTGCCGACGAACTGGGCCAGGGGCGTCACCATGATGGGGTAGCCGTACTCCTCGCGCACCCGCCCGGCCTCCTCCAGGGTCTCTTCCAGCCGGTCGCCCATGCCCACGGTGCCGAGCTGGTAGCGCAAGTTGGAGATCATGCCGCCGGGCACCTGATGGAGGTACTGGGCGTGGTCGTACTCGCGCGGCGAGCCGAAGGGAAAGTTCTCCTGCCGGGCCACGCGGGTGAAGTGTTCCTCCACGGGCTTGATTGCCTCCAGGTCCACCCGCGGCGTCAACCCCATGGCCTGGGCGTTGGCCGCGACGTTGAAGATGGAGGGTTGGGCGGAGCCGTTGGACAGGGGCGGTATGGACGTGTGCAGCGTCTTGACCCCCAGCTTCAGGGCTTCGACGTAGTTCAGCGGCGCAAGGCCGTTGTTGCAGTGGGCGTGGAATTCGAGCGGGATGTCGCCGACGTTGGCCATGACCAACTGGAGCATCTCGCGGGTGCGGTCCGGCGTCAGCAGCCCGCCGACGTCCTTGAAGCAGATCCGGTACGGCCGCAGCGCCGCAAGCTCCCGCACCTTGCTCTCGTAGTATTCGTTGGTGTGCTTGGGCGAGACCGAGTAAATGACGTTGGCCACCACCTCCATGCCCATCTTCCCCAGGGTCTCGATCTCCTTGGCAAGCACGGTGTAGTCGTTCCACGGGTTGGACGAGCGCGTGAGGGTGATGCCGTGGGCGATGACTCGTTCCAGCACGAGCCGGATCACGCACGCGGGAATGGGCTCGAACCCGGAACCGAGGCCGCCATGGTAACGCAACCGGGTCCTGGAGAATTCCTTGACCCCCAACCGGACCCAGTCCCAGGGGTTCTCCTTGAGCTCGCGCACCTGCTTGATGATGCTGGCGAAGCCGAAGAACTCCATGGACTCGAAGCCGCAGCGGTCCATCTGCCGGGCGGCACGCAACATGTGGCCGATGCGCATGCGCAACGCCCACAGACTCAAATGCCCGTCCCTGAGGGTGGTGTCGATGAATCGTATCTCGTTCATGTCCGTCCGTTCATGGTCTTCCTGTCTTGCAGTTGCGTTGGTGACCTTGGTGCAGGGGAGGGTTGTCCGACCGCGAAAGCCACGGACTCACGGACGCAGGCGCCGCAACCACGGCCCCAGGGAAACGACGCTCTCCAGGGACCAGAGTTCTTCCTGGAACTTGCACAGGCTTCGTTCCTTTCGCATGCCCGCGTAGGCGGCGCATTCGTGCAACTTCTCCTCCAGCGCCGGGCGGCCCGGCCGCTTCGCCGGCCCTGTCGACGCGGCTTCATAGTACCGAAGGCCGTCGGCTAAAACCAGTTCCAACCGGGCCGCGGCATCTTGGCCGTCCGGCGATTCCAAACCCTTGTCACGCACCAGTTCCACCCTGGGCATCAGCGCCTGAATCCGGGAGTCCCGCACCCGAGCGTCCGTGTACTGGCCCAGCGTCACGCAGCGGTCGATCAATGCCGCCGCGAACGTGAAAGGGAGGCTGAACTTGCCCTGGAGGCCGAGCTCGGGGCGGTCGTAAACGAGCGGTAGCGCCGCTTCGGGCGAGAGGTGAATGCGCACGCGGCTGACCTCTTCCGGTTTCACCGGGTAGCGCCGAAGCAGCGCAAACAGGGCGTCCAGTGCCGGATGCATCACGCCCGCACAGGGGTAGCGCTTGATGGCGATGCCCGGCTCGCGCAGGAACCACGGGCCGCCGAAACGAAGCAGGTCCCGGTCGTAGCGGTTCCGGCAGGCCGCGCTGAAGAAGCCCATGGGATCCTCGAAGACGCCGGCGGAGGCGGTGAAACCCTTGGCCGCCAGGGTCGCGGCCACGACCCCGTTCTCCGCGGCCCGGCCGGCGTTGAGCGCCTTGGCCATGGTGCCCCGGTGAACGCGGAGCCCGGAGCTCAGGGTGCCGGCGATGCCCAGCGCCCACACGGTGCGTTCGCGGTCGAGCCCAAGGAGCAAGCTGCACGCCGCCGCCGCTCCGAACGTGCCCAGGGTGCCGGTGGGATGGAACCCGTCCATGTAGTGATCCGGCGCGATGGCGTCGCCCAAACGGCAGGCCACCTCAAGGCCCGCCGCGTAGGCGGCGAGCAGATCGGCGCCGCCGGCGCGGATCTTCTGCGCCAGCGCAAGCGCCGCCGCCAGGACCGGTGTGGTGGGATGGGTCTGCTGGCCCAAGGGCCGGCCCGGCGCGGTGGTGCGCTGGGCGTCGTCGTAGTCGAGCACGTGCCCCTGCACTCCGTTGGCCAAGGCCGCCGACTGGCATGGCACCTTCAGCGCCGTGCCGATGATGGCCGCCTCCCCCCGGCCGCCCATGGCGCGCACATGTGCGCGGACCCGGCGGCTCGCCGCTTCCGGCGCGCCGCCGAGCATGTTCGCGAAACCGTCGAGAAGGTGCTCTTTGGCCGTCTCCCGGACACGCCGGGACACGCCGCGGTTTCGGACCCGCTGGAGGAACGTGGCGATCCGATGAGAGAGCGGCTCCTCTGAAACGGTCTCGGCGTTGCCTTCGGTCTTCACAACTCAATCCTTTCCCGAGCCTTGCCGCGCGCTCAGTGAAACACCCGTAGGATGCTCTTGCAATTCACCGGGCAGCGTACTACGTTTTTGCCATGATCCGGTCTTGGTGTAACGCCGCGACCCGCAGGGTCTGGGACGGCGAACGACCCAAGGCCTTCGGTAGTCTGGACACGGACATGGCCGCGGACCTTTTGCTCGCACTCAACGCGGCCGACACGCTTCGGGACCTGAGCCCGCTCAAGAGCGTCGGACTCCACAAGCTCAAGGGCGAGCGCAAGGCGCAGTGGGCCATGACCGTAAACGGGCCTTGGCGAATCTGCTTCGAGTTTCGCAAGGGCGATGCCTTCAACGTGGAGATCGTCGACTATCACAAAGGATGATGCCATGCCCCCTGTCGTCCATCCGGGAAGACTGCTGAAACGTGAGATCGAGGCCCGCGGACTGAGCGCCAACCGGTTGGCCCTGGCCCTCGGTGTCCCCTCCGGCCGTGTCACCGACATCCTGAACGGACGGCGCTCGATCACCGCGGAAACGGCGGTGCGGCTGGGACGCTACTTCGGCAATCGCCCCGGTTTCTGGCTCGCACTCCAGAGCCAGTACGACATCGCGCTGGTCGAACGGGACCGCGGCGCGGAGATCGACAACCAGGTGAGGCCGGCAGCCTCAACTTGACCGCGGAGTAAGCGCTGATGGGAGGCGTTCGGCAAACGGTGAATGATCCTGTATTCGACGCGTGATCCGGTCGCACGGCAAGCCCCGATCTGATACCATGGCGCTCTTTTTGGGTGCGCGCGAAAACCCCGCGGAGCGCGGGAAGGGAGATGCCGATGGCTGATCGAGTGACCCTGGAGGTCTTCTCCGACTTCGTCTGACCGTGGTGCTATCTCAGTACCGGGCGTATTGAGAAACTCAGGCACAATTACGATCTCAACGTCGTCTACACCCAGTTCCCGCTCCATCCCGAAACCCCGACCGAGGGCAAGCCGCGCAACATGAGCGGGCCCAGCCGGGTGGATACCATGCTCGCGCGCGAGGGCCTGCCGTTCACGGAACGGAAGTTCAGCTACAACAGCCGGCTGGCCCAGGAAGTGGCGAAATGGGCCAAACGCGAGGAGCGGGAAGACGCCTTCAACGACGCTGTGTTCCGCGCCTACTTCGTCGACGCGGCGAACATCGGGGAGCCGGAGGTCCTGCTCGGACTGGCGGAAGAGGCGGGATTGCCGGTGGAGGGAGCGCGCCGGATCTTGTCCGACCGCGCCTTTGAGCAGGAAGTCAACGACGACTGGCAGCGCTGCCATTCCCTGGGCGTGCGCGCGGTGCCCACCTATCTCTCGGAGGGCTTGGCCATCGTCGGCGCGGAGCCGTATGACCGGCTGGAGCAGTTGGTCACCGAGGCGGGTGCCACCCGTTTGACGGACCCCACGGACGCTTGACCGGCGGATACCCCGGCGCCCCGCACGGTGGGGTCGGACCTTGGGAAAAACGCCAGAACCATTTGATGTTATTGAGTAACTCTTATTGGCGAGGGCCCCATGTCAGCCGGTATCCCGGAAGTCGATTTCGGACCGTTCCTGAAGGGTGACGCGGCGGCGCGCCGCCGGGTCGCGGACGAGGTCCGCACGGCCTGCGGCGAGTACGGCTTCCTCAACGTCGCCAACCTGCCGCTGCCGTCCGAGCTGGTCCAGCGCGTCGCCGCCAAGGCCAAGGAGTTCTTCGCCCTGCCCGCGGAGGTCAAGGACGCCATAGGCCGATCCGACCTGGACGTCATCTCGGGCTACGTCGGCGTCGCCGTCGAACACCTCGATACCCAACAGCCGGGAGACCTCAAGGAATCCTTCAGCCTGAACCAGGCCAGCCTGAAGCTGCTGGACCGCTGGCACATCCCGGTGGCCGGTTTCCGCGAGACGGTCCTGGAACTCCACGAGGCCGCCGCGCACGCGTGCGCGGCACTGGTTCGCGCCATGGCGCTTTCCCTGGGCGCGCCCGAAGACTTCTTCGAGGACAAGCACGCGCCCCACGCCAGCACCGCGCGTTTCTTCCACTACCCGCCGCTGACGCGCCCGCCTGGAGACGGACAACTGCGCGCCGGAGCGCACACCGACTACGGCACCGTCACACTGGTCTTCCAGGACGAGGTGGAAGGTCTGGAGGCGCTGGTGGACGGCCGGTGGCTGACGGTCCCGGTGGTGCCTGGCACCGTCACGGTCAACGTGGCGGACCTCCTGTCACGCTGGAGCAACGGCATCTACCGTTCGCCGAAGCATCGGGTGGCCCTGCCGAGCGCCAACGCGGAACAGTCCCGGTACTCCAACGTGTTCTTCTACAACCCCAACAGCGCGGCCACGGTCCGGTGCCTCGACTCCTGCTGCGACGCCGGCCGGCCCGCCCGGTATCCCCCCATCGCCGCCGGAGAATTTCTCAGGCAGCGGCGCGCCGCCCAGTACCAGTAAACCTCGCGCTTTCGGCGATGACCGCCCGGGCGCATCCGCCTTCTCGAACAGAATTGGCCGGATTCCGCTCTGGTCCGGCACCGATCCAGGCTGGTCCGCGCGCTACACTGTCACCGAGCATTTCGACGAATGCCGCGGTTGACAAGACTCTCAATCTTGATAATAGTTTCTCATTACCTTTTTGAGATCAGGAGGAACTTGCAATGAAGAGACCGGGGAGCCTGTTTCTTGCCATCGCGGCCGGCTTTTGGATCAGTGTGCTTTCAACCTTTGCCTGGGCGCAGTCGGTCAACGTCGTCACGACCGTGATTCCGGCGGCGTATATCGTCGAGGAGTTGGGCGGGGCGCGAGTCAACGTGGCCGCGTTGGTGCCGCCTGGGGCAAGCCCCCATATGTTCGAGCCCGTGCCCAGCGACATCCGAAAACTCGTCCGGGCGCGGTACTTCGTCAGCATCGGCGGCGGGTTGGATGCCTTTTCGGAGAAGTTGCTGGCGGCGGCCCCCAAGGGAATCGAGGTCGTGGCGCTGATAGACACGCCGAACCTGAACCTCTTGGAAGCAGCAGAACACCACCATCACCACGGCGAAGAGAAGGCGGCCATGAAGGATGAACATCACGGCCATGGTGAAGAGAAGGCCGCCAGGAAGGATGAGCATCACGGCCATGGTGAAGAGAAGGTCGCCAAAGAGAGCGGCGAGGAACACGGGGATTTCGATCCGCACTTCTGGCTGGACCCGATCCGCGTCAGGGACGCCGTGGTTCCGGCGGTGACGCAACGGTTGATCGCAGCGGACCCGGCCGGCAAGGACTACTACGAGAAGCGCCGCCAGGACTTCCAACGGAGGCTGACCGCCTTGGACCAGCGGGTCCGGTCGGAGCTGGCCAAGGCGAAGGTGCGCAAGTACATCGCCTTCCACGACGCCTGGGTCTACTTTGCCGAGCGCTACGGGTTGGAGGAGGTGGCGGTGGTCCAGGAATTCGCCGGCGAGGAACCCACGCCCAAGGAAGTGGCCAAGCTCGTGCGCGACGCCCGCGCCGAGGGGCTCGGGGCCATGCTGGTGGAGCCGCAACTGAGTCCCCGCGTGGCCCAGACCATTAGCAAGGAGTTCGGTGGCCGGACCGTAGTGGTGGATCCGCTGGGCGATCCCGGCGATGCCGCGCGAGACAGCTACGAGAAGCTCCTGCAGTTCAACGCCCGCGGCTTCGGAAAGGCGCTGCAAAGCAACGTGAACTGACCGGCAGGGCGGGTTTGACAACCATCATATAATGATAAGTAAATATCATTACTAAAGTTACTTGCGTGAAAGGAATGCATGTCCCAATGAGAATCAAGAAGCTGAAGCTACTCGCAATCCTGGCTGCCTCGGTGGCTCTGTTGTTCGCCGTCCACGCGGCCACCGCGAGCCCGACTTCCGTCGCGGGCCGCCTGCTGGTGGGCGACGGCGAGACCGGCATGTTGTCGATCATCGACCTGAAAAAGGGCGATGTGAAGCAGGACGCCTTTGACATGGGGTCCCCGGCCGGCCGCATCTACGCCACCAAGAGCGGGCGCTATGCCCTCGCGGTCTCCAGCGACGCCAACACCGTGCACGTCTTCGACGGTGGTATCTACCGGGAACGCCATGGCGACCATCTCGACCAGGTGACCGGACCGGTCAAGCGAATCGATGTGGACCTGACCGGCGAACGCCCGGTGCACTTGTATGTCAGTGGCAAGTGGTCCGCCATATTCTACGACGGAACCGGCGACGTGGTGCTGCTCAACGAGGACGAACTTGGGAAGAAGCGAGCCAACTACAAACCACCCAAGCTCAACGCGGGTCCCCACCACGGCGGGGCGGTGCCATTGGCACATGACCTGTTCGCAGTCACCATCCCGCACCCGGACTTTGCCGCCAACCCCAAGGACTACCGTCTCCCCATCGGCGCCGAAATCGTCGACCTGTCGGGGAAGGTGCTGCATCGCCAGGAGGGCTGCAAGGATCTGCACGGCGACGCCGGAAACGGCCATGTGG
>JAPOPM010000227.1 GCA_026712905.1 Deltaproteobacteria bacterium | reverse complement strand
GCCGCAGTCCAGGTAGGACAGCCCCGCGCCGCCGTACTGCTCGGGCATGAGCATGCCGAGCCAGCCCAGCCCGGCGATCTTGGCGTACAGATCCGGCAGGAAGGTCTCCTTCTTGAGGAACTGCTGGGTCAGCATGGTGGTGGGCGCCTCCGCCTGGACGAAGTCCGCGGCCACCTTCTTGAACATTTCCTGGTCTTCATTGAGTCGTAAATCCATGATTACCTCTACACCGTATCCGGCGCCTTCTCCTTGGTCTGGCGGCCGATGCCGGCGCGGCGCGCGAAGATGAGCCGGTCGGTGTCGAGGGTGCCGCCGCCGTGAAGCTGGCCCGGTCCGCTGCGGATGACGTACTCGAAGTCCAGCACCTCGTGCACGTTGTGATCCGGCATCAGCGCGTCCGCCCCCATGATCTTCTGCAGCCGCTCGCCGTTCCTGAGCCGGACCATGCGCTGGTAGTAGCGGAACTGCGCACCGCCGTAGGCGTGCGGCTCCTTGACGAAACGGTGCCAGAAGATGCGCCGGTTCATGCGGTTGACCGTGTTGATCTCCAGGACCATGTCGCCGATGATGTCGCGCACGTGCGGATCATCGATGAGCGGCTTGCCGCCCACCTCGTGGTTCCGGCAATACTCCACCACCCGGTCCACCACCGGATCGGTGCCCACCCGGCCGTCGCCGCCGTGCTCCAGCTCCAGGTGCGTGTTGGCCACCTTCCAACCGTTGTTCTCGCCGCCGATGAGATACTTGGCGGGGACGCGCACGTTGTCGAAGAACACCGCGTTCTTGATGCCCATCATCAGGTGCATGTGCTGGATGGTGATGCCCGGCAGGTTCGCGGGAATGTGCAGCCAGCTCAGGTTCTCGTGCCGCTTGCCGTCCGGGTCGGTACACACCAGCGCCCATAGCGCGTCCGGCGGCAGATGGTGGCCCACCATAACTTTCTGTCCGTTGACGATGTAGTCGTCACCGTCGCGGATGGCCTTGGTCTGGCAGTTTGCCACATCGCTGCCGCTCTGGGGCTCGGTCAACACCTGCCACACCACGATCTCTCCCCGAGCGATGGGCGGCAGGAACTCAAGCTTCTGCTCCTCGGTGCCCCAGTGAATCAGCACCGGCGCCACGATCCGGGCCAGCGTGTAGAAAATGTGCGTGAGGTTGAGGCCGTAGCGCACCAGCTCGGTCTCCAGCACGAACTGGTGGTCCACCGTAAGGCCGGCGCCGCCGTACTCCTCCGGGAACATGGGAAACAGCCAGCCCTTCTTGCCCAGTTTCTCCCCCAGTCCGCGGCGGAACCCGTACTCCTCTTCGTCTTCCCGAGTGGACCACGAAGCCGACCAGCGCAGGTGCTCCGAGCCCTTCATGTTCTCTTCCATCCAGGCCCGGACTTCCTTTCGGAAGTCGCTCATCTCCGGTGAATCTTGTTGCAGGTTGAAATCCATGGACGCTCCTTGCTCGTTAATCAACTAATGCGTCAGTTTCTCAACTGATGTGTCAAGTGCCGCATCCTCTCCATCATTCCGCGAAGAGCCTGCCCTCGCCCCCGGTCGGCGGCGGGAATCCAGGCTGTGTCAAAACTCCCGGGGGAACAACGTACCGGTTTCGTCATTCCCGCGGAAGCGGGAATCCAGGCGGGGTGAGGCTGGGAAGTGCGCCGTCCTGCCCCTCCCCACCCCTGGATTCCCGCTTTCGCGGGAATGACGGAGGCAAAGCGAAAGTACCGCGGCGACCAACATGTTCTCATGCCGTCCGTACCGGCTTGGTCACGGCCAGCGTGTTGCGTCCCGTCCACATGGGCAGCAGCACGCAGTGGCGGTGCTTGCCGCCGGTCACGATCACCATGATGTCGTCGGGCCGGGTGGCCAGGTGCACGATCCCGTCGGGCGTGACGTTGGGAGACTCCCGCAGCAGTTCATCGTCGTTCTTCGTACCCTTGCGCCGGTCCGGGATGCTGGCGAAAGTGATGGTGGAATGCTCCCACAGGTACTCGCGGACGTCCGCGCGCGTGATGCCGTCCCGCGCCAGGATCTCGGCGTCCTCGCTGCACAGAGCCACCAGCGGCGTGCCGCCGCCGAAGCTGCCCACGTCCAGGTGACTGCCGCCGTGATGCATGGCGATCACCTCGGCCAGCGACGACAGCGCCTCCTGCCCGGTGCTCCCGGCGGTGTGCATCGGGATAAAGCCGTTGATGCCGCACACGGTGACGGCGCTCTGCTCGGGCTTGTAGCCCCGGCTCACGTGGTAGGGCTCCCAGGGACTGTTCTCCTCGTTCTCGCCGAAGCAGAAGCTGTACTTTCCCGGCCAGCCGAAGGTGGCGCGGTCGGTGTCGCCGGGATAGCCGCCGCCCACGGTGATGAGGATCAGGCGGATGGCGCGGCCGATGGTGGCGTTGGCGCGGTGGCCTGGGCCGAAGACGCCGGCGTCGCAGTTGATTCCCAGCTCGTTCCGCGCCGGGCCGTTCACCAGCAATGCCGGGCCGGCGTAGCCGGTGGTGGCCTGGACCCCGTAGAGGTTGAAGCGGGGCTCCATGATCCCCTCCACCGCGGCGATGACCACCGGCAGGTACTCCGGCAGGCACCCGGCCATCACGCTGCTGACGGCGATCTTCTCGATCGTGGCCGGAGCCCACTTGGGCGGCACCTGCCCGATGATCTCCTGGGGGTCGCGGTGGGTGCCCGTGAGCATGCGCTCGACGCGCTCCCTGGTGGGCGGGACGATGGGCAGGCCATCGCTTAGCTGGCGCTCACAGAACCAGTCGTTGACCGCCTCCAGCGAGTCCTCCACCTCGATGACTTCGGAGACGAGCTTCACTTGTGAGGTATCGGTAGCCATGCGTGAGGGGTGCGCGTGGTGTGGGATGTCCCCGGGTGCACTATTTGGCAGCCTGGGCTTCAGCTCCCGCGGCGCCCGCCCGCGCAGACTCGGCGGCATCGGAGTCCGTCAGGGTCTCGCGTACCGGCCCGATGGCGATCCTCGCATCCTCGGCGTGCTCACCCGGCCGGGCGCCGCCGCTCGGATGGTGCGGGATCTGCACCAGCGGCAGGTCCGGCATGCCGAAGAACACCGATTCCTTCCGGCCCAGCTCCATGAAGATGGTCTGACACAGGGTCACCGTGGGCGTGCCGCGCTTCTGGATCTCGATGGCGTCGTGGACACTCCACGACGTGCAGGACCCTCAAGCACCGAGGCCGGTGACGACCGCGTCGCACCGGCTCAGCATCTCCTCGATCAACTCCCCTGGCGCCGCATTCATGTGGCTCGGTTTCTTCCGCAACAGCACTTCGGCGGCGCCCGTCTGCTCCTCGATCAGCCGCGCCAACTCCTCGAACATCGGGCTCGAGTTGCCCTGGCCGTTATCGATGATCCCAACAACCTTCCCCGTCAGATCATCCAGACCCGGCACCGGTGGGTGGTTCTCAAGCAGAACGTCGGCCCTCGGATCGAGCATCTGTAGCTTTCCCATGGATCCTCCCGATCACACGCGTGATTGTAACTGCGAGACCTTACCGAAGGGGAGTTCGTGTTGTCAACGGTGTACGGCAGTATGCCCCGCACCGACTATGCCTGGGAAGTGGGACTGAGGTGGTCCCAGGCAAACGGACAGGTTGCTAAGCTTGGCCGGCGGTAGGTACAACCAACCTTTCGGTCAAAGCAGTTGGGAAAGAAAGGTTCTACCCGGCACGACCGTGGGTGGCCCAGGCCTTGCGAAGCAGTCGGCATCGACGAAGTCGGCATCAAGAACCACCTGAAACGCGAACGGGGCCTTGAGTTGATCCTGGTAGTACTTGAGCGATCGGCTCAAGGATTCGTCGCGGTACTTCACTTCTACGAGTAT
>JAPOPM010000226.1 GCA_026712905.1 Deltaproteobacteria bacterium | reverse complement strand
TTTTCCCGACCGTCCCCCCGGTCGAACCCTCCGGCATCAGCTGGACACGAAACCGGCAATTGACCCCGGCCCGGCGGGGCGCTACGGTGACTTTCTCCGAGGCACCAAACTGACTTGAGCACGCTTGCAAACACTGGGTCTTGATTGAATGGGGTTACATATCGATTACGGCTCAAATCAGAATACTCCCAACCTATTGATAAACAAATCAAAAACAACCACTCAACGCAGAAAAGACCCGCAGATTATTGTGCGAATTGACCGGACACCACACTAGCGTCCACGCGGAGAGTTGCCATGGCTAACTTGCCACAGAAGTTCATCTTCGTGACCGGCGGGGTGATGTCGTCGCTAGGAAAGGGGCTGGCGGCGGCTTCCATCGGCGCGCTCCTGGAAAGCCGCGGTCTGAAGGTGACGCTTCTGAAGATGGATCCGTACATCAACGTCGATCCGGGGACCATGAGCCCGTACCAGCACGGCGAGGTTTTCGTGACCGACGACGGCGCCGAAACGGACCTCGATCTGGGACACTACGAGCGCTACGTCTCGTCGACCACCGGACGGGCGAACAACTTCACCACCGGCCAGGTATACGACACCGTCATCAGCAAGGAGCGGCGCGGAGACTATCTTGGCGGCACGGTCCAGGTGATTCCCCACATCACCGACGAGATCAAGCGGCGCATCGAGGCCGCGGCGGAGAACTACGACATCGCCATCTGCGAGGTGGGCGGCACCGTGGGCGACATCGAGGGGCTGCCGTTCCTGGAGGCCATCCGCCAGTTCGGCCGCGACCGCGGGCGCCACAACGTCATCTACGTCCACCTCACCTACGTCCCGTACATCGCCGCCGGCGGCGAGTTGAAGACCAAGCCCACGCAGCACAGCGTCAAGGAGCTTACCGGTCTCGGCATCCAGCCGGACTTCCTCCTGTGCCGCACGGACCGCCTCCTGAGTCGCTCCCTCAAGGCCAAGATCGCCAGCTTCTGCAACGTGGACGAGGACTCGGTGATCACCGCCAAGGACGTGGAGTGGATCTACGAAGTGCCGTTGGTGCTGCACCAGGAGGGCCTGGACGACCGCATCGTGGAACGGCTGCGGATGTGGACCGGCACGCCCAACCTGCGCAAGTGGCAGAACACGGTGCACATCCTCAAGAGCTCCAGGGAATCGGTGCGCATCGCCGTGGTGGGCAAGTACATGCAGCTCAAGGAGTCGTACAAGAGCCTGATGGAGGCCCTGGTGCACGGCGGCATCGCCAACGGTGTGCACGTCGAGCTGGAGTGCATCGAGGCGGAGAAGATGGAGAAGCGCGACGTCCACAAGCTCCTGGACGGCGTCAACGGCGTCCTGATTCCCGGCGGGTTCGGCGACCGCGGCACCGAGGGCAAGGTCCGCGCGGTGCGCTACGCGCGCGAGAACAAGGTGCCGTTCTTCGGTATCTGCCTGGGGATGCAGATCGCCGTGGCCGAGTTCGCGCGCCACGTCTGTTCCCTCAAGGGCGCCAACTCGGTGGAGATGGACGCCAAGACGAAACACCCGGTGATTGACCTGATGGACGAACAGAAGGAGGTCGACCAGATGGGCGGCACCATGCGCCTCGGGGCGTACCCGTGCGTGCTCGCGTCCGACTCGCTCTCGGCCAGGATGTACCGGAAGAAGAAGATCTCCGAGCGCCACCGGCACCGCTACGAGTTCAACAACGGGTACCGGGAGACGATGGCGGAGAAGGGACTGCGCATCAGCGGACTGTCGCCCGACGGCAAGCTGGTGGAGGTGGTGGAGTTGGCGGACCACCCCTGGTTCGTCGGCTGCCAGTTCCATCCCGAGTTCAAGTCCCGCCCGACCGAGTGCCATCCGCTGTTCAAGGGCTTCATCCGCGCCGCCGTGCAGCACCGCGGTTCGGTGAAGGAAGTCCCGCGCATGCGCATCGTCGCGGACGCCACGAGATCATGAGCACCAGCGAGGTCCATATCGGGGACATCCGCGTCGGAGGAGGTCGGCCGCTTTCGCTGATCGCGGGCTCGTGCGTCATCGAGAACCGTGACTCGGCGTTGCGGCACGCCACGTTCCTGAGCGATCTTACCCGGCGCCTCGACATCCCCTTCGTCTACAAGTCGTCCTACGACAAGGCCAACCGCACGTCGCTGGAGTCCTTTCGCGGCCCGGGCCTCGACGAGGGCCTGCGCATCCTGCAGGACGTGCGCCGCGAGATCGGCGTCCCCGTGCTCACGGACGTGCACGAGCCCGACCAGATCGGCCCGGTATGCGAGGTGGCGGACATCGTTCAGATCCCCGCCTTCCTGTGCCGGCAGACGGACTTCGTCGTCGGCGTGGCGCGCGCCGCCAAGGTCGTGAACGTGAAGAAGGGGCAGTTCCTGGCACCCTGGGACATCCGCAACGTGGTGGCGAAGATCGTGGCGGTGGGCAACACCAACGTGCTGCTGACCGAGCGCGGCGTTTCCTTCGGCTACAACAACCTGGTGTCGGACATGCGCTCGCTGGTGATCATGCGGGAGTCGGGTTTCCCGGTGGTATTCGACGCGACCCATAGCCTGCAGCTCCCCGGTGGCCTGGGCCAGGCCTCGGGCGGTGACCGGCAGTTCATCGCGCCGTTGGCGCGGGCGGGCGCGGCCGTGGGCGTGGACGCGCTGTTCATGGAGGTCCACGAGGACCCGGACCGGGCTCTGAGTGACGGTCCCACGTCCTTTCCCCTGGCCGGCCTCGAAGCGTTGCTGGGCGCGGTGAAGGATATCGACAGCCGGGTCAAGGCGCAGGGGAGCGGGTGACATGGGCAGGTCGGGAGACGCAGTGCGCAAGGCCCGCGAGGTGTTGGACGTCGAGATCGGCGGCATCGCCGCGGCCCGGGATCGGATCGGCGAGACGTTTCCGCACGCGGTGGAACTCCTGCACCACTGCACCGGCAAGGTCATCGTCACCGGCGTGGGCAAGTCGGGTCTCATCTGCCACAAGATCGCGGCCACGCTGGCGAGCACCGGGACGCCGGCGTTCTTCCTGCACGCGGCCGAGGCGAGCCACGGCGACCTGGGCATGATCATGCGCGACGACGTGGTGCTGGCCGTGTCCAACAGCGGCGAGTCCGAGGAGGTCCTGCGGATGCTGCCGCTGATCAAGCGCTGGGACCTCAAGCTCATCGCCATGACCGGCAATGCGCAATCGAGTCTGGCCCGTTCGGCGGACGTGGTGCTGGACGTCGGGGTCCCCGAGGAGGCCTGTCCCCTGGGTCTCTCGCCCACCGCCAGCACCACCGCGGCCCTGGCCATGGGCGACGCTCTCGCCGTGGTGCTGCTGGAGCGCCGGGAGTTCAAGGAGGAGGACTTCCTGCTGCGGCATCCGGGCGGCGCTCTGGGCCGCCGGCTGCTGCTGCGCACGGGCGACCTCATGCACTCCGGCGACGACGTCCCGCTGGTGTTCGAGGACACGCCGCTCAGGGACATCCTCCTGGAGATCACGTCCAAGCGGCTCGGAGTGACCGGCGTGTTGAACCGGGAGCAGGCGCTGGTGGGGGTCATCACCGACGGAGACCTGCGCCGCTGTCTTGCCCGGAGCGACGGCACGGGCGATATGCTGGAACGCCGGGCATCGGAGATCATGACCCGGGACCCCAAGACCATCGCCGCCGACGCGCTCGCCGCCGAGGGCGTGGCGCTGATGGAGAGGTTCTCCATCACCTCTCTGTTCATCGAGTCCGAGGACTCGGCCAAGCCCCAAGGGATACTCCACCTCCATGACCTCCTCAAGGCCGGTCTCGTCTGACGCTCCGGCGCCGCCCGGAGTCGACGCGCTGCGCGCCAAGGTCCGGGACGTCAAGCTGCTGTTGCTCGACGTCGACGGCGTGCTGACCGACGGCGGTATCGTCATCGACGAACGGGGCGAGGAGGTCACCCGCTTCGACGTCCAGGACGGTCACGGCATCAAGCTGCTCCAGGATGCGGGGTTCCGCGTCGGGCTGCTCACCGGGCGCGCCTCGCGCGCCGTGGCGGTGCGAGCCAAGCGCCTGTCCATCGGACTCGTCTACCAGAACGTTGCCGACAAGCTCGCCGGCTATCAACGGGTCAAGGCGGAGACCGGCCTCGCCGACGCCGAGATCGCCTATGTGGGCGACGACATGCAGGACCTGCCCGTGCTGCGAAGGGTAGCCTTCGCGGTGGCGGTGAAGGACGCCTGGGAAGGCTTGAAGGCGCACGCCCATTACGTCACGCTCCGGCCCGGCGGCCACGGCGCGGTGCGCGAGGTGGCGGAGTTGCTGTTGCACCTTACCGGAAGGTGGGACGCTTTGTTGAAGCAGTACGACCGCTGAATCCGGCGTGCGCGGAATTCTCGACGCAATATTCATGCCCGCGGCTTTACACACGCGGGACGAGTTGGTATCCCGAAACTGATGTCCTGTCTCGTCCCCGGAAGGTGATGCATGCGGTCGAAACGGTTGTGGCTGTTGCTGGTTGCGGCCGCCGGGGTGATCTTCGTCGGCGTCGAGGTGACGCGGCACCTGCGGGAACAGGCGCTCCGCGACCCCCGGGCGTTATTGCAGTTCACCCCGGGGGCGGCCTTGCAGGTCAAGAACTTTCGCCGCAGCCGGATCGAAGACGGGCGCAAGGCCTGGGAGGTGAAAGGGGTCGAGGCGACCTATTTCAAGTCCGAAGAGAGGGCCTTGATCAGGAAACCGGCGCTGGTCTTCTACCGGGAGGATGGCCGGATCCTCAAGGCCACCGGCCGGCAGGGGAACGTTTTCCTGCCCGACGGCCAATTGCAACGGGCGGAACTGGACGGCGCAGTGGACATCACCTACCAGGGTGTGCGATTCCTCACCGAGAAGCTCATCTACCTTCATGCCGAGAACCGCGTGGTTTGCCCGGGCAAGGTGACGGCCACCGTGGACGGCGTGGATTTCGAGGGCGAGAACATGACCTACTCGCTCGTGGACGAGACCATCGAGCTTCGGAGGGCCGTACGAACCACCATTCAATCGGGGCGCGTGGGCCACGCCGAAGTGGTCCGGCGGCTGGCCCGGGGAAGGGGCGCGGGTCGATGAGACAACCAAGGACAAGCGACGGATTCCGCTGCATGCTGGGTCTGGCGGTCATGCTGCTCCTGCACGCCGCCGGTCCGGTGGCGAGAGCCTCCGAGGACGTGGCCCGTAGCCGCGGAACGGCCGCCGCCGGTCTGTTCGCCGATAAGGACACGCCCGTCGAGATCACCGCCGACCGCATGGAGTTCCAGCGCAAGCAGAGCACCATCGTCTACAAGGGCAACGTGTTGGTCGTGCGGGACGGCGTCAAGATCGCGAGCGACGTCCTCATGGCGCGCTATGACGCCAAGGGCGGCGTGTTGACCAGCGTGGTGGCGGAGGGGAAGGTGAAGGTGAGCCACGGGGGACGCGTGATGATTGGCGACAAGGCCGTGTTCGACGGGGTGGACGAGACCATCACGGTGTCCGGCAACACGGTCGTGCGCGACGGCAACAGCAGCATCTCGGGGAGCCGCATCACCATCTACGTCAACGAGGACCGCAGCGTCGTGGAGAACAGCGAAGGACGTGTGAAGGCGGTGATCTTTCCGGGGCAGTTGAATCAGTGAACTGAACAGGCCGCGGGCGATGAGCGTTCTCAACGCGGACGGGATCGTAAAGGCGTATCGAGGACGCCAAGTGGTGGACCAGGTTACCCTCCAGGTCAACAGCGGCGAGGTCGTGGGCCTTCTCGGGCCCAATGGAGCGGGCAAGACCACCCTGTTCCACATCCTCATCGGCCTGGTCCGGGCCGACCGCGGCAAGGTCAGCCTGGATGGGACCGATCTGACGGCCGCCCCCATCTATCGCCGCGCGCGGGCCGGCCTCAGCTATCTGCCCCAGGAGTCCTCCGTGTTCCGCGGCCTCACGGTCAAGCAGAACCTGTTGGCCATACTCGAGACCTTGAGGCTCGGCCGGGACGAAGAAGAGGAGCGGAGCCGGCGGCTGCTCCAGACCTTCGGCCTCGTCCACCTGGCGGACCAGAAGGCCCATACTCTTTCCGGCGGCGAGCGGCGGCGCGTGGAGATCGCCCGGGCGCTGATCCTGTCACCGTTCTTCGTGCTGTTGGACGAGCCCTTCACCGGAGTCGATCCTATCGCCCTGGCCGACATCAAGTCCGTCATCCGGCGGCTGACCGACGCCGGCATCGGCATCTTGATCACCGATCACAATGTCCGGGAAGCCCTTGAGATCTGCACCCGCGCCTACATCCTGAGTCAAGGCGTGGTGCTCGCGGAAGGAACTCCCGCCGAAATCGCCGCCAGCGAACGGGCTCGCGAGGTCTATCTTGGGGAAGGGTTCAGGCTCTAGGAACTCACTCCCACTCACTTGACGGAACGTCCGCATGGCACTGGAAATCAGACTCTCACAGAAGATGATGCCGCAACTGGTGATGACGCCCCAGTTGCAACAGGCCATCAAGCTTCTCCAACTCTCGCAGCTCGACCTCCAGCAGCGCATCTCCCAGGAGTTGCAGGAGAATCCGGCCCTGGAGGAAGCACGCGACGACGATGATGCCGCCCCGGACCGCGTGCGCGAACCCGATGCGACGCAGGAGATGCTGGTCACCGACCGCATCGCGGATTGGCAGGACTATCTCGACAACCACTCCAACTCGCGCCACGACATGGTCGCGTCCGACGCCGTGCGCCAGGACGAGGACTACCCGTCCCTCGAGAACAGCGTCACGCGCCGGGAAACCCTCCATGAACACCTGCTGTGGCAGCTCCGCATGTCCGGGCTCGACCCGGCGGGCGAGAGCATCGGCCAGTGCATCATCGGCAACCTGGACGAACGTGGATACCTGGATGCGTCGCTGGAGGAGGTCGGCACGCTGGCCCGGGCGACGCCGCGCGAGGTGGAGGAGGTCCTGGCGCTAATCCAGTTCTTCGATCCGGTGGGCGTCGCCGCCCGCGACTTGCGCGAGTGCCTGCTGGTGCAACTCCACAACGCTGGCTTGGGGGAAAGCGTGGCGGCGCGTCTGGTGGCGGGCCACCTTCGGGAACTGGAGCGCAAGCAGTACGAGCGCATCGCGGCGGCTCTGGACGTCCGCGTCGCGGACGTCGTCGAGGCGGCCCATCTCATCGCCTGTCTGGAACCGAAACCGGCGCGGGACTATGATGACGGCGAGGTCCACACGATCATACCCGACGTGGTGGTGCAGAAGGTCGAGGGTGAGTATGTCATCCTCCTCAGCGATGATGGAGTGCCGCCGTTGAGAGTGAGTCCGCTGGTGCGGCGACTGGCCGGGGCGTCGAACGAGGAGGCGCGCGAGGCCAAGGAGTATCTGGACGGCAAGATCCGCGCGGCCACCTGGCTGATCAAGAGCATTCAGTGGCGCCAGCAAACCCTGTACCGGGTCAGCGAGAGCATCTTCAACTTCCAGCGCGAGTTCCTCGATCATGGCGTGGACCGACTGAAGCCTTTGGTGCTGCGCGAGGTCGCGGCGCAGATCGGAATGCACCCGTCCACGGTCAGCCGCGCCACGTCCAACAAGTATGCCCACACGCCGCAGGGGGTATTCGAGTTGAAATACTTCTTTCAGAGCGGCATACCGCGTAACGACAGCTCCGTGGTGGTGTCGGCGGAGTCGGTACGGGAGCGGATACGGGTGCTGGTGGAGTCGGAGGATCCGGCCAAGCCGTTGAGCGACCAGGAAATCGCCGGCGCGTTGCGGGAAGTGGGCATCGACATCGCGCGCCGGACGGTCGCCAAGTATCGCGAGCAGTTGGGTATCCTGCCGTCATCCCGACGGCGGGACCCTTATGTTCATCGAGCGGAGCCCGCTTGACGCGGCGGTCCAATGGGAGTCCTGATCACGTCACGAGGGGAAAAGGGGGGTTGGCTTGCGAATCACGGACGTTCTGGATCCTGAAGCGGTCATTCCGAGTCTCGAGGCGCGGGACAAGTATGCCGTGCTCGAGGAGATGGTGACGCGTGTGTCGAGCCACTACGGGTTCGAGGACTCGCAACGCTTGCTCGACGTGGTGCGTGCCCGCGAGCGCATCTGCAGCACGGCCATCGGCGAAGGGGTCGCCATCCCCCACGGCAAGCTGCCGGGCTTGAAACGGGTGTTCATCGCCTTTGCGCGCAGCCGCGAAGGCGTCGATTTCGACGCCCAGGACGGCACCCGCACACACCTGTTCTTTCTCCTGGTGGCGCCCGAGGGGTCCACGTCCGAGCACCTGAGCGCGTTGGCGCGGGTGTCCCGGCTGGTGAAGGATGCCTCGTTGCGCGAGCACCTCATGCGCGTGCAGACCCCCCAAGAGGTGGTGCAGCTCATCGAGGAGAAGGAAAGGGAGCTCTGACCGGCCCGCTCGACATCGTGGTCGTCACCGGCCTTTCGGGGTCGGGGAAGAGCGTCGCCATGCGCGCGCTGGAGGACAACGGCTTCTTCTGCGTCGACAACCTGCCGGTGCCGCTCATCCCCAGGTTCATCGAACTTTGCCAAGGCTACCGTGAAGGCATCGAACGGGCCGCCTTCGGCATCGACCTGCGCGGCGGACAGTTCATCGAAGGCTGGCAGGAGGTGCTGGACGGGATCCGCAGGGCCGGTCACCGGGTGCAGGTGCTTTTCCTGGATGCCAGCGACGAGTTGCTGCTGCGCCGCTTCAACGAGACGCGCCGGCCCCATCCGCTCCAGGCGGGCGGGTCGGTGCAGGACGGCATCGCGCGGGAGCGCGCGGCCCTGACCGGCATGCACGACCTGGCCGACCGGGTCATCGACACCTCCCATCTCAACGTCCACGACCTCAAGAAGGTCATCGAGGATTCGTGCATCCAGGCGTGGGGCCGGCGGCGCATGTCGGTCTTCCTGATGTCCTTCGGTTACAAGTACGGGATTCCGGCCGAGGCGGACATGGTCATGGACGTGCGTTTTCTTCCCAACCCGTTTTTTGTTAATGGGTTGGGGACTCGTAGCGGGTTGGCGCCGGAAGTAAGGGATTTCGTTCTGAGCCGGGCGGAGACCCCCGCTTTCGTCGAGCGCATGAGCGCGCTGCTCGATTTCACGCTGCCCAGCTATGAGCGCGAGGGCAAGAGCAACCTGACCGTGGCCTTCGGCTGCACCGGCGGGAGGCATCGGTCGGTGGTGCTCGCCGCCGAGTTCGCGCGGCGTTTGGATGGGAGCCCATGGCGCATTCAGTTGCGGCACCGGGACGTTGACAGATGACCCATGCACCGCGTTAAGAGGAAGCTCGAAATCAAAAACCGCCTCGGGATGCACGCGCGCGCCTCGGCGTTGTTCGTGCAGACCGTCAACCAGTTCTCCTCGGAGGTCAAGATCTCCAAGGACGACACCGTCGTCAATGGCCGGAGCATCATGGGCGTCCTGACTCTGGGAGCGGCCAAGGGAAGCAAGATCCGGGTCGAAACCCGCGGTGAGGACGCCCACGAGGCCATGCTCGCCATCGAGCAACTCGTGGAGGACAAGTTTCGCGAAAGCGACTGACGTGGCTTGGTTGCAAACCGTCCGCAGCCGGGTCTTTCGCGGAACTGGAACAGGACGAAACGGAAAGGGTCGAACAGGCATTATCCATGACTAACAAGGACTTTGTCTTCACCTCGGAATCGGTGTCGGAGGGCCATCCCGACAAGATGTGCGACCAGATCTCGGACGCGGTGCTCGACGCCCACCTGGCGCTGGACCCGAACAGCCGCGTGGCATGCGAGACCCTGGTCAAGAACGATTTGATCGTCATCGCCGGCGAGATCACCAGCAAGGGCAAGGTGGACTACGAGAGCCTGGCGCGCCGCGTCGCCCTCGACATCGGCTACGATGACCCGGCCAAGGGCTTCGACGGCAACACGTGCGAGGTGCTGGTCAGGCTGGTAAGCCAGTCCCCCAACATCTCTCAGGGCGTTACCGAGGGCGAGGGTCTTTTCAAGGAGCAGGGCGCCGGCGACCAGGGCATGATGTTCGGCTACGCGTGTGACGAGACCGACGAGTTGATGCCGCTGCCGATCCAACTCGCCCACGAGCTCGTCGGCTATCTGGCCAAGATCCGCAAATCCGGCGAGGCGCCGTTCCTGCGGCCGGACTCCAAGTCCCAGGTGAGCGTCGAGTACCGCGACGGCCGGCCCCATCGCGTCACCAACGTGGTGGTGTCCACCCAGCACACGCCCGAGGTGCCCTACGACAAGCTCCGGGGAACCATCATCGACAGCGTCATCCGCGCGGTCGTGCCGTCCCAATACCTCGACGCGGATACGGAGTTTCTCGTCAACCCCACCGGCAGCTTCGAGATCGGCGGTCCCCAGGCCGATGCCGGCCTCACCGGCCGCAAGATCATCGTGGACACCTACGGCGGCATGGGACGCCACGGCGGCGGCGCCTTCTCGGGCAAGGACCCCTCCAAGGTGGACCGCAGCGCGGCGTACGTGGCCCGCTACGTGGCCAAGAACGTCGTCGCGGCCAAGCTCGCGCGCCGCTGCGAGATCCAGCTCGCCTACGTCATCGGGGTGGCCGAGCCCGTGTCCATCGCCATCGACACGTTCGGCACGGGCGTGGTCCCGGACGCCGAGATCGTCAAGCTCGTGCGCGAGAACTTCGAGCTCACCCCCAAGGGCATCATCGACGCCCTCAATCTGCGCGCGCCCATCTACCAGAAGTCCGCCGCCTACGGCCACTTCGGGCGCAAGCCTGAAGACGGCTTCTTCACCTGGGAGCGGGCGGACCGGGCGGCGCGGCTGAGCGGCGCGATCAAGGGTTAGTGTCCTGTCCCATAGGCAGGCCTTCCGAACCTACGCCGAAACATCTTGTCGTCGCCCGCGAGCGGCGACCCGGAGGGGCGACCGCGGGTCGTCTCTCCGTGGCCAACCATGCACGCCTCGGGGGCGTTTCAGAAACCGCCCCTGAGTGTTCAGCGTGCCGACGGAGATCATCATGGCAAAAGTGAAATGCGACATCGCGGACCCGAGCCTGGCCGCGGACGGCTGGAAACGAGTCCTTTGGGCCGATCAGGAAATGCCCGTGCTGCGGGACGTGCGCGCGCGCTTCGAGAAGGAGAAGCCGTTCAAGGGCCTGCGCTTCTCCGCATGCCTGCACGTGACCGCGGAAACCGCCAACCTGGTGCGGACGCTCAAGGCGGGCGGCGCCGACGTCGTCCTGTGCGCGTCGAATCCCTTGTCGACACAGGATGACGTGGCCGCCGCGCTGGTGAAGCACGAGAACCTGTCCGTGTACTCCATCCGCGGCGAGGACCACGACACCTACTACCGCCATCTGAGGGCCGCCCTCGACCACGGTCCGGTCATCACCATGGACGACGGCGCCGACCTCGTGTCCATGCTGCACCAGGAATACGACAGCCTCGTGCCCGACATGCTGGCGTCCATGGAGGAGACCACCACCGGAGTCATTCGGCTGCGCGCGCTGGAGGCCGACGGAGCACTCAAGATCCCCGTCATCGCGGTCAACGACGCCGCCACCAAGCACCTGTTCGACAACCGCTACGGCACCGGCCAGTCCACCATCGACGGCATCATCCGCGCCACCGACGTGCTGCTCGCCGGCAAACGCGTGGTGGTGGCCGGCTACGGCTGGTGCGGCCGCGGCGTCGCCTCGCGCGCCCGCGGCATGGGCGCCAAGGTCATCGTCACCGAGGTGGACCCCGTGCGCGCCCTCGAAGCCTCCATGGACGGCTTCGACGTGATGCCCATGAAGAACGCCGCCAAGGTCGGCGACCTCTTCATCACCCTCACCGGCGACATGCACGTCATCCGCCAGGAGCACCTGCGCTCCATGAGGGACGGCGCGATCATCTGCAACTCCGGTCACTTCGACATCGAGATCGACATCAAGACCCTCGGCGAAATGGCGGAGAAGTGCCAAAAAGACGTGCGCAACCACGTCGATTGCTACACGCTCCCCGGCGGCAAGCGCCTCTTCCTCATCGGCGAAGGCCGTCTCGTCAACCTCGCCGCCGCCGAAGGCCATCCCGCCTCGGTCATGGACATGAGCTTCGCCACCCAGGCCCTCGCCTCCGAATGGGCCGTCCAGCAGCGCGGCACCCTGTCCCCGCAAGTCTACGACGTCCCCCAGTCCCTCGAGGAATGGGTCGCCGGCATCAAGCTTGGCACCATGGGCATCCAGATCGACAAGCTCACCCGCGAGCAGAAGATCTACCTGTCGTCGTGGGATATGGGGACGTGAGGCCTACTACTCTCCACTGACCGTCATTCCCGCGGAAGCGGCTGCGTCAGAACTCTTGAGGCAACTACGTAACAGAACGTCATTCCCGCGAAAGCGGGAATCCAGGGGCGGGGAGGCGGGGTAACCCTTTCCGTCAACCCGCTCCACGCCGTCTGAAGTTCTTGTGTGGTTTCGTGTCGGCTTCTGCTTGATTGCAACGCAATCAGCCGATAGGCTTTGACAAGCTGCAAGCAGGGGACGCGCAACCATGGCAAGCATCACGATTCGCAATCTTGAAGATGACGTGAAGACCCGCCTCCGCGTGCGCGCGGCGAGCCACGGTCGATCAATGGAAGAAGAGGCGCGGCTGATTCTGCGCGAGGCCGTTGGGCGCAAGCCGAACTCGCGAAATCTGGCCAGCATTGCCCGCGCCCACTTCGGACCGTCCGGCGGCGTCGACCTCGAGTTGCCGTCGCGCGAACCCATCCGCGAGCCCCCTCGGTTCGACTGAGGGGCGGTGATGATTCTGCTCGACACGCACGTCGTAGGAAGCGCTTTGGAACTTGCTAACTAGCCAAAATATATAGCTTTTTTGAACGTCTCCGCTGAGCCGATTTCAGCACCGTAAGCATCCAGAGAGCGATCCGGATCCGAAACCGCGCGTTGCGGT
>JAPOPM010000225.1 GCA_026712905.1 Deltaproteobacteria bacterium | reverse complement strand
TTGGTGATGATGCTGGCCTTCGGCATCCGCCAGACCTACGGCCTGTTCCTCACCCCCATCAGCGACAGCCTGGGCTGGCCTCGGGGCATCTTCTCCTTTGCCATCGCCCTTCAGAGCCTCATCTGGGGGCTGGCGCAGCCGATCCTCGGGGGACTGGCCGACCGTTACGGCTCCGCCAAGGTGGTGGCACTAAGTGCCCTGGCCTACATGGTCGGGCTCTACCTCATGTCCGTTTCCACGGACCCCTGGAGCATGACCTTCAGCACCGCCTTTCTCACGGGCGTGGCCATGAGCGGCACCAGCTTCTCTCTCGTGCTCGCCGTCATCGGGCGTGCCGCGCCGGCCGAAAAGCGCGGCCTGTACCTCGGCATCGGCAGCGCCGGCGGCTCTTCCGGACAGTTCCTGGTGGTGCCCTTCGGACAGATCCTGCTCTCGTCCTACGGATGGGTGGAGACCCTGGTGCTGCTGGCGTTGCTGGCCGGACTCATCGTGCCGCTGTCGGCGGCGCTGGTGGAGAACCAGCCGGCGACGGTCCAGCGCGACCAGACCCTGTGGCAGGCCCTGGGCGAGGCCCGGCACCACACCGGCTATCTGCTGCTCACCGCGGGGTTCTTCGTATGCGGCTTTCAGACCCTGTTCATCGCCGCGCACCTGCCCGCGCTGCTGGTGGACAACGGCCTCTCCCCTGCCTTGGGCGCCACCGCCATCTCGCTCCTCGGACTGTTCAACGTCGCCGGCTGTCTGGGCGCCGGGGTCCTGGGCAACCGCTACAGCAAGAAGAATCTGCTGAGCCTCATCTACTTCCTGCGCGCCGTGGTGATGTCCGGCTTCTACCTGCTGCCCATGTCCAACGTGACCGTCGTGGTGTTCTCGTCGCTCATGGGTCTGCTGTTCCTGAGCACCATCCCTCTCACCAGCGGGATCGTGGCGCAGGTCTTCGGCACCCGTTACATGGCCATGCTCTACGGCATCGTGTTCCTGGACCATCAGATCGGCAGCTTCATCGGCATCTGGCTCGGTGGCGTGCTGTTCGACTACACCGGGTCCTATGACATCATCTGGTGGACCGGCGCCGGCCTCGGCGTGGTGGCGGCGATACTCCACTGGCCCATCGACGAACGGGCCCTCCCCAGGACGGCCGCGGCCGCGACGGCCGGCGCCTCGGCCCCGTAGTGTGATGTCCGGCCAATTCGCGTAGAATGTGCGGAGGATTGTTCGTTGTCGGCAAAGCGCGACGACCCGTAGGGGCGACCCGCGGTCGCCCTTCGCGCGACAACCCCTGAAAGGACTGGAACGACGTGGCGCTACTGATCCGGGCCGAAGACGCGGCCGATATCGTCACCATGGAAGAAGCCATCGACGCGGTGGAGGCCGGGTTCCGCGAGCTGGGCGACAACGCCGAGCTCAACGCCCCACGGCGCCGGGTCATGACCCGCGAGGGCGCCCGCGTGAGCGTGCATCCCGGGGGCGTCCCCAGCCTGGGCGGCATCGGCGTGCTGGCCCACTCGGAGTTCGTCGCCACGTCCAGGGAGAACCAGACCTACGACCACGCGGGGCGCCCATGCGTGGTGCTGTTCGATACCAGGGATTCTTCCCTCAAAGGGGTCCTGGTGGGCCGTTTCGGCGTCAAGGGCGTGCCCGCCACCCGCGCCACCCAACTGCGCACCTCCGCCACCAGCGCGGTGGGCACCCGCCACCTGGCGCGGGAAGACGCCGCCGTCCTCGCCCTCCTCGGCGCCGGCGCGGAGGCCCAGTACCACCTGCTCGCCTTCGCCGCCATCCGGAACTTCACCAAGGTGAAGCTCTTCTGCCGCACCCCCGAGACCCGCACGGCCTTTTGCGAGGAAATGCAGCCCCTGGTGTCCTGCGAACTGGTGCCGGTGGACAGCGCCCGGGAGGCCGTCCGGGGCGCCGACGTGGTCCTCACCGCCACCAACTCCAACGTCCCGGTGTTCGACGGCTCCTGGCTGGAACCCGGCGTCCACGTCACCTCCATCGTCGGCGGCAACGTCGGCCTCATGAACGCCGGCCTCATCAAGCAAAGGCGCCGCGAGATCGACGACACCACCATAGAGCGGGCCGACGTCATCGTCGCCAACTCCCGCGAGCAGGCCGTCCAGGACCAGCAAGGAGACTTCTACGAGCCCGTGGAAAAAGGCCTCCTCCAGTGGGACCAAGTCGGCGACCTGAGCGACCTCCTCACCGGCCGCATCCCCGGCCGCACCGCCTCCGACCAGATCACCCTGTTCAAGAACAACGCCGGACAGGGCGTCGCCGACATCGCCATCGCCAGCCGGATCTTCGTTCTGGCCAGTTCGAGGGAGATCGGCATCGAGTTCTGAGGGGACGCAGGGCTTGCCCTTGTCGCCGCGGACCACGAAGATGGGCGCCGCGGATCTCTCTGCGTCCGCAGCCTCCTCCATATTGTTCCGTCGACGTGATAAACTCTCCCGAATCGGGTGATCGCCCTGAATAGGTCAGGAGCTTCCGCCGCATGCAAAGCAACCCGTTCCTCCAGGAACCCGCCGCCAGCCGGAACAAACGCCAGCAACTGGACCATCTTCTCAGGGTGACGGCGCCCCATGAACGCGTGATTCTCGCCGGCGTCGGGCTGGCGTTGCTGGGGCTCATGGGCTGGGTGCTGTTCGGCACGGTTGTACGCACGGTTACCATCGACGGGGTGCTGATCAAGCCGGGCTCTCGGCATGAGGTGGTCTCGAACGAGCCCGGACACCTGCTGGAGTTCGTGGTGGCCCCCGGAGACCGTGTCAAGGCCGGGGATGCCATCGCCCGACAGAGCCTGCCGCGGCTGCAACGCGAGTTGGCCGCCCTGCGTCAACGCGTGGACCTGCTTGAATCGGGGACGCGCCAAACCGGGAACGAAGGCAATGTCACGGGCCCGCTGTTGCACTCGGCCCGGGTCGCGCTGCTGCAGACGGAAGCCCGACGCGCGGCCAGGGAGTTGATCGTCAGCCCGCACGAGGGTGAGGTCATGACGTTGCGAACCGCTCCAGGCGAATTCCTGGACTCGGGAGATGTGGTCGCGCAAGTCCGCGCTGTGGAAGAGGCGCCGCTTCAGGCGGTGTTGCGCGTGAAGCCACCCCAGGCGCACCGAATTCACCCCGGCATGAAGGCTTTGGTGGAGGTCGCGATGCCCGGCGGCGTCACGAGCGAGTTGCAGGGCGAGGTAGCTTTCGTGACCCCCGGACCGCTTCCGCGCTGGTTGGCTTCGTTGCCGCCCAGGGTCCCGGACTCCGCGTATCGAGTCGACATCGTCCTGCGCGGAGCCGCGCCTTCCCCTGTCCGGGACGGCGCTCCATGCCGAGTAAGCATCGTACTCGGGCGCCACTCTCCCGCCGCACTCTTCGACTCGGGGCGTTCCTGAATGTTTCGGTCCGGCCGGAAGAGTCCAGCGGGTTCGCGCGCGAAGCCCGCCAGCGGACCGGGAAGGCGGCGCGTGTTCACTCCGGTCCTCCTGCAAACGCATTCCACCGAATGCGGCGCCGCGTGCCTGGGCAGCGTGCTCGCCTATTTCGGCCGCTGGGTGCCCTTCACCGAACTGCGCGGCCGTTGCGAAGTCAGCCGCGACGGCTCCACCGCCGCCGGCATCTTGCGAGCCGCCCGGCACTATGGGCTCGAGTGCAAGGGCCGCAGGGTCACGGTGGCACAACTCAAGAAGCTGCCGTTGCCGCTGATCCTGTTCTGGGAGTTCAATCACTTCGTCATACTGGAAGGCTTCGACCAGCGGCGATTCTACTTGAACGACCCGTCGTCGGGCCGGCGCACCCTCTCCGAGGAAGAGTTCAGCGCGGGCTATTCGGGGATCGCATTGCAGTTCGAGCCCGAGGCGGAGTTTCAGCCCGGCGGCATGCGGCCCACCCTGCGACAGTACTTGCCCGTTTGGCTGCACGGCGCATCGGAGGGGCTGGCGTACGCGCTGGTGTGCGGGCTGTTGCTGGCTCTGCTGGCTCTGGTCATTCCCGCGGCAGTCGGCCTGTTCGTGGATCGCGTGCTGGCACAGCACGAGCCCTTGGGGGGATTGCTGGCCGGTGTGCTGGCGGCCACCGCCGTGGTGGTCTACGGGCTCACGTGGTTGAAGCAACGGTGCATGCAGCGCCTGGCCACGCGCATTTCGGTCATGGCGGGGAACCGTTGTCTGTCGCGGTTGCTGCGGCTCCCGGTGGACTATTTCAACCACAGACTGGCCGGCGAGCTCGCTTCCCGGATTCTCTCCATCGACCGGATCGCCAACGCCCTGTCGAACCATTTTCTCGGCCTGCTGATCGAAATCGCCATGAGCGCGGTGTTTCTGGCCGTCATGCTGACCTACAATCCGGCTCTCGCCTCGATCGTGCTGGCCTTGGCCGTGCTGAACATGGCGCTCGCGCGCACGATCACGCGCATTCGGACCGACAAGAGCCACGCGTTGCGGCGTGAACAGGGATTGCTGCTTGGCGTCGGCGCGTCGATGCTGGATCAAACGGACAACCTGCGGATGACCGCCGAGGACGACAGCTTTTTCTCCCGCTGGTCCGGCCATCAGGCCCGGGAGTTGGCCGCACGCCAGCGATTCTCCGAACTGAGCCACGTCAACGCGGCCCTGCCGGGCCTGTTCACGATACTTGGCAACGTTGCGGTGCTGGCCTTCGGCGCGAGTCAGGTCATGGCCGGCGAAATGACCCTCGGCGCGCTGGTGGCGTTCTACATCGTCGCGAGTCTTTTCCTGGCCCCTGTCGGACGTTTTGTCGAGTTCGCGGACGAGCGTCAGGCGTTCGAGACCGACATGCAGCGCCTGGACGACATCACGGAAACATCGGAAGATCCGGGCCTCACGCGCCGTCCCCTGGCGTCGGAGTCCATCGCCACACTGGACGGCCGGCTGCGACTGGCCGGGCAGGTGGAACTGCGCGACGTGACCTTCGGTTACAATCCGGGTCGGCCGCCGTTGATCAAGGGTGTCGACCTGGTCATCAAACCGGGACAAAGGGTCGCGGTCGTCGGTCCAAGCGGATCGGGAAAATCGACGTTGTCGCGTCTGGTTGCCGGGGTCTATCAACCCTGGTCCGGCGAGATCCTGTTCGACGGCCGGCCACGAAACGAGATTCCGGACGAAGTGCTGTCGCGGTCCCTTGCGATGGTGGACCAGCACGTCGCCCTCTTCTCCGCCACCGTGCGCGAGAACATCACCCTGTGGAACCCCGCCGTTCCCGACGATGACGTCATTGCTGCGGCCCGCGACGCCCGCATCCACGACGAGATCCTCAACCGCCCTTTCGGATACGCCACGCCGGTCCAGGAAGACGGCGGCAATTTCAGCGGCGGCCAACGGCAACGGCTGGAAATCGCCCGGGCGCTGTCGGGCAACCCGACGTTGCTGATTCTCGACGAGGCGACGAGCGCTCTCGACGCCGCCACCGAGGAATCCGTCGACGACGCGCTTCGACGCCGGGGTGTGAGCTGCCTGATCGTGGCGCACAGGCTGAGCACGGTGCGGGACTGCGACGAGATCGTTGTTCTCGACAAGGGGGAGGAAGTGCAGCGCGGCACCCATGACCGACTGATGGCCGACGAAGACGGATTGTACCACCGGCTGGTCCGGGAGGGCTGATGGAGACCCCGGAACCCTGCTCGCTCGCCCACCTCGCCGCCGAGTCCGGAACCGCCGTCCCCTGCGCCGGCAACTTGCCGGTGGAGACGGACGATCCGCGGTTCGTCTGGTTCGTCGAGGCAGGCGCCGTCGACCTGTTCATGGTCGAACGCCGGAACGGCGTTCAGCAATCGACACCGTGCCACTTGCTGCGCGCCGATGCCGGCCGTCTCCTTCCCGGCGTCGCATCCCAGCACGAAGACACCACCCTGGGCCTTGTCGCCAAGGGGTTGCCGGGCACGGTGCTCCGGCGGCTTCCGGCGGACGGGCTGACCGCCACACGGGATGCGGAATTGGCGGCGCACGTCGATGCATGGCTCAGGGACGTCTCCGCTTTCCTGTCCCGGGACGTCGCGCCGCTGCCGCGGCTGGACATGACCATCGAACCCGGACAGGCACCCACGGCGGGAACCGGCACGCTTTCGGCGCGACAGGGGGTCGCGTGGGTGTCCGCGCTGCCGCCGAATGTCGCACTGTTCATGGACCTGATCGACCCGGCCGGCAGCAAGGGCGACGACGCCAACCCGATACCGCTCACCGCCGGCAGCTGGCTCACCCTGATGGAACCGGCGCGGCTTTCCACGCGGTCTTCGCAGGCTCTTGCCGAAGAGCATCTCCTGTTGCCCGCGCTGGCCAACTTCCATGCCGTGGTGTTTTCCTTGGAGCGCCTCAACCGCCGTTTGGCGGTCGTCGACCAGGCCAACCTGGATCGGGCTCGGGCAACCAACCGCCGGGTGGATGAGGAGAGTGCCCGCCGGCGCCTGTTCGACCTTTACGGCCTGTCCGAACCCGAGGACGCCGGCTCGAACGGTTCAGCGCTGCCTGAAGCCCTGCGGATCGTCGGCCGTCATGAGGGCATTGCCTTCAACTTGCCGGCGGCGACGGACGCCACCGGCGCCGCCCCACCCCTTGCGGACATCCTGGCGGCGTCCGGGGTGCGCGGCCGGCGAGTGCGTCTCGCTGGGGAAGACAAGTGGTGGACCGGCGACAGCGGCGCAATGTTGGCGTTTCGAGCCGACGACGACCGGCCCGTGGCCTTGCTGCCGGGCTCGCTGGGACGTTATTGGGAGGTGGATCCCGACACCGGGCGTCGCGCCCGGGTTACCGCCGAAAGCGCGGAATCGCTCCGCGCCGACGCATGGGTGTTCTATCGGCCGCTGGTCACCGCCAGCGCCGGGCCGCGGGACCTCTTCCGGCTTGCCAGCAAGGGTCTGGCCGCCGACCTCGGCCGTTACGTCGCCACCGGGCTGTTGGGGGGGCTGATCGCGTTGCTGCCCGGGGTGGTGCTGGGCTTCATCGCCGCCCAGGTCATTCCAGACGGCGAAACCGGCCCGTTGTACTCGGTCACCGGGATACTGGCGGCGGCGGCCCTGATCGGGGCACTGCTGTACGTGCTCCGGGGAATGGTGCTGATGCGCCTGGAAGGACGCGTCGCGTCCCGGATCGAGGCGGCGTTCTGGGACCGCTTGCTCCGCCTCCCTCTGAGCTTCCTGCACCGTTATCCGGCCGGCGACCTGGCGTTGCGGGGAATGACGTTCCGGAACCTGCGCGACGCTGAGCAGGGCATGGCCACGGACGCCTTGATGTCGATCGTGTTCCTGTTGCCCGCCTTTCTCCTTATTTTCTTCTACAATGTCACGCTGGGTGTCGTCACCGCCGCGTTCGGGCTCCTTTCACTGGCCGTGACCGTCGTTCTCGGTCTGCTGCAGATATCGCACCACGGCCGGGTGATTCAAATCGTCCAACGTCTGGCCGGCCGCCTGTTCCAGCTCATCAAGGGTATTTCCAAGCTGCGGGTCGACGGCGCGGAGGGATCGGCATTCGCGGTGTGGGCGCGAGATTACCGTGAACAGAAACACGCGGAGTTGGAGCTCCGCGCCCGCGAAGCGCACCTGCAGGCGCTCGGCGCCGCGCTGCCCTTCCTTGCCGGAGCCGTGCTGCTGGCGGCCACGCTGCCGGACCCGGAAACCCTCGCGGTTGGCGACTTCCTCGTGGTCTACGCCGTGTTCATGGTGTTTCAGACCGCGGTGGTACGCCTCGGCACATCTTTCAGCGCCGTTGCCGGCATGACGCCGGCCCTCGATCAGATCCGACCGTTCCTTGCCGAGCCCATGGACACCGAAGCCGGTGGTGAGTCGGTAGGCGCCCTGGGCGGCGAGATCGTGTTCGATCACGTCTCCTTCCGGTACGATCCCGATGGTCCCTCTATCCTCGACGATGTATCGATTCACGCCCGCCCCGGCGAATTCGTTGCCATCGCCGGCGAGTCGGGAGGCGGCAAGAGCACGCTCTTCCGCCTGGCCCTGGGGCTGGAACAACCGTCGGCCGGAGCGGTGTACTACGACGGGCGCGACCTGAAACACCTCAACGTCAAGCAAGTGCGCCGGCAGATCGGCGTGGTTCCCCAGGAAGTGCGGCTCCATCCGGAAGACCTGTGGGACAACATCGCCGGAGGCCACGACGAAACAACCGCCGAGGACGCGTGGCGCGCAGCGCGTCTGGCGGCCGTCGATGGCGAGATCGCCGCGATGCCGATGGGGATGCTGACGCCGGTAGGCGCCAGTGCCAGCGTCACATCGGGAGGCGAGAGCCAGCGCATCACCATCGCCCACGCGCTGATCCGCAAACCCCGCATCCTGCTGCTGGACGAAGCCACCAACTGGCTCGACAACGACAGCCAGGCGCGGATCGTAGACAACCTCGCGCAGCTCGACTCCACACGAATCGTCATCGCCCACCGGCTCTCCACCCTGCGCCAGGCGGATCGTCTCTACGTGTTGCAGTCCGGAAGGGTCGTCCAGGAAGGCACCTTCGAGGAACTGGCGGCGACGGAAGGCGTATTTCGCGACTTGGTTCGCCGGCAGATGGCTTGAGCCTACCCTCCACCAATCGTAGTGGGATGGGGGGGAAGGTCAGCTTGTACCAACGACCCCAGCAAACCGTTCACAAAAAAATCTATATTGATATCAAAGTTAGTGTTGAATTTCGCCGTTCAACTTGATAGAAACTATTTCAAAAGATTCTCGTGCTAAAAATGAGGAGGGTATGTCATGAAGGAGTTTACACAAGCGGCGATGCAGTCCGCGGAGGAAATGCAACGCAAGCTCATAGACAAGGCGGTGGAGGACCTCGACTTCCGCCAACAGCTCCTGTCGGACCCCAAGACCGCCATCCGTGAAGAGCTCGGCGTGGACCTTCCGGAAAATGTCGCGATCCATGTGCATGAGAGCGACATGAACACGGTGCATCTGTCCCTGCCGGCCGGCCAACTGGACGAGGAACAACTCGAGGCCATCGCCGCCGGCCGCTGCTGCTGCTGAGCCAGCCACGACCGCTACCGGCCCAGCCGGAAGTGGTTGTACAGCCGTGCAAAGGGAAGGTGGCCCTTGACGGCAGGCGCGTCCGTAGACATGCCGTGTCGGCAGGGTCACCTTCTCATGCGTCGGCTCTCCGCGTGCTGCAGGCTGGATACGGCTTGTAGTTGACGGATCTTTCTGATCTGTTTGCGCATAGTGGCCTCGGCTATGGCAAGCAAATCTGGCGTCTCTTTTCAACACTTCGAAAATCGTTTCGGCGAGTGGGTCGTGGCCGCCCGCTGGCCGGTCATCGTCTTGACCCTGGTCCTTGTGGCCGTGGCCGCCGGGGGCGGCGCCTTCCTCAAGTCCTCCACGGACTACCGGATGTTCTTCAGCCGGGACAATCCCCAGCTCCTGGCGTTCGAATCACTGGAGAATACCTACGAGAGGAGCGACAACGTCCTCTTCATGATCGCTCCGGACGACGGCGACGTCACTTCGGAAAGGGCGTTGGCCGCCGCCATCTGGCTTACCGAGCGCGCATGGCAGACGCCCTACTCGACACGGGTCGATTCCATCGCCAACTTCCAGCAAACCGTAGCGGACGGCGACGACCTGTCCGTCCGCGACCTCGTGGACCCGACGAAGCTCGACGACGCGGAGGAACGATCCCGTATCCGGGCAGCGGCTCTGGCCGACCCTCGGCTGGCGGGGAACGCCGTGGCCAGGGACGGAGCCGTGAGCGCCGTCAACGTCACCGTGAAGCTGCCCCAGGAAGACGACGCGGCCAGGATTTCCGAGGTTGTCGCATTCGCGCGCAGCCTTCTCCATGAAGCCGAAGCCCGTTTCCCGGGCATTGATTTCCGTCTCGTCGGGACGGTTGTCCTCAACCAGGCCTTTGCGGAGGCAACCGCGGCCACCACCCGGACCGTCCTCCCCGCGTCCTTGGCCATCATGGCGCTGATCCTGGGCGTCCTGACCCGGACCCTGGCAGGGGTGGCGGCAACGGGGCTGGTCATCGTCTTCTCCGTGCTCGCCACCATGGGGCTGGGGGGCTGGGCCGGCATTCCGCTTACACCGACCACGGCCGCAACGCCGATCATCGTGCTGACGGTGGCGGTGGCCAACTGTGTACACCCGCTGGTGACGTTGTTGCACCGGTTGCAGGCCGGGGATTCGAAACGCGCGGCCATCGTCGAATCCATCCGGCTCAACCTGTATCCGGTCTTTCTTGCGAGCGTGACCACGGCCCTCGGGTTCCTGACCATGAATTTCTCCGAGGTACCGCCCTACCGCCACCTGGGAACACTGGTTGCATTGGGTGCCGGCATCTCCTTCGTGCTCTCGGTCTCGTTCCTGCCCGCGCTGGTTTCGCTTCTCCCGGTGCGCTCGCGGGCGGCCGGAAAGGGTCACGACCCGGTCATGGCCGCCGTCGCGGAGTTCGTGGTGCGCCGCCGTACCGTTCTACTGTGGGGCTCGGTGGCGGTGGTCCTGGCACTGGCGGCGGCCGTGCCGCGTAACGAGTTGAACGACGTGTTGACGAACTTCCTCGACGAGAGCGTCGAGCTGCGCCAGGACATGGACTTCCTGGACAAGCGCCTGAGCGGCAACACGGTGCTCGAATACTCGCTGGTATCGTCCGGGCCCGGGGATATCGCCGAGCCCGCCTTCCTGACGGACGTGTCGGCCTTCGCCGATTGGTACCGCGCGCAGCCGGAAACGCGGCACGTCCGGGTCATCAGCGACACCTTCCGGCAGCTCAACAAGAGCATGCACGGCGGCGACCCGGCCGCCTACCGGCTCCCGGAGAGCCGCGAGCTCGGTTCACAATACCTGCTGCTCTACGAGCTCTCGCTTCCCTTCGGCCTCGATCTCAACAACCAGATCGACGTCGCCAAATCGGCGACGCGCATGACCGTGACCGCGAAGACCCTCTCCACGCGGGAAGTGCTGGAACTGAACGCGCGCGCGGAAGCGTGGCTGGACGGCAATACACCGCACATCACCCGGGTCGAGAGCTCGGGAGTCGCGCTGATGTTCGCCCACATCGGGCAGCGCAACATCCGGGCCATGCTGCTGGGAACGACCATCGCGTTCCTCGGCATCTCGGTCCTGCTCATTGCCGCCTTCCGTTCGCTGCGGCTCGGGCTCGTGAGCCTCGCGCCGAATTTCATCCCCGGGTTGATGGGGTTCGGCATCTGGGGGCTCGTGGTGGGAGAAGTCGGACTCGCGCTTGCGGTCGTCATGGCCATGACCATCGGCATCGTGGTGGACGACACGGTGCACTTTCTCGGCAAGTACCACCGCGCGCGGCGCGAGCAGGGCTGCGCTCCCGACGACGCGGTGCGCTACGCGTTTCAGGAAGTCGGGCGCGCCATGTTCACCACCACGGCCATACTGGTGGCCGGCTTCCTGGTCCTGGGCTTTTCCGAGTTCTTTCCCACCGCGCAGATGGGCCAGCTCACGGCGATCGTCATCGCGCTTGCGTTGCTGGCGGATCTGCTGTTGCTCCCGCCCCTGCTGATGGCCGTGGACCGAGGCCCGACGGCCGGCAACACACGGGAAGGTACGCCATGAATCGCGCGAACGAGGGCGATCCGGGGACGGAAGCCTCCCTCAGCGGCTACTACGCTGCGTTGACGGACCCTTTGGTGAAGTTCAGCGGCGACCTGCGGATGTGGCACTTCGGGCTTTGGGGGCCGGACACGGCCAACGAGCAGGAAGCGTTGCTGCGCTCCAACCGGACTCTGGCGCACGGGTGCGGCCTCGCCCCGGGACGGCAGGTTCTGGACGCGGGCTGCGGCGTAGGCGGTACGGCCATCGCCATGGCCGAGTCGTACGGCGTACGCGTCACCGGCTTGACCAACTGTGAGCCGCACCTGGCGGTGGCGACGGAGCACGCCCGCCGGCGCGGCGTCGGCCACCTGGTGGAGTTCCGTCACGGCGACTTCATGGACCTGCCGTTCCCCGACGACTCTTTCGACGCCGTGTTGAACCACGAATCATTCTGCTACGCGCCGGACAAGCTCGCCTATCTCCGCGGCGTGCACCGGGTGCTCAAGCCGGGAGGGCGCTGGCAGGCCCTCGAAGGCCTGCTCAGCGGCACGCCGCTCTCGGAGGAACAGGAAGCGGTCCACGTCAGCATGCAACGAGGCTTCCACATGCCGCCCCTGGCATCGTGGCGCGATGTGCTCGCAACGCTGGAGCAGGCGGGCTTCGAGGGCATGCGGGAACGGGACCTGGCGTCGGAAGTGGCGCCGTCCACCGAGGAGACTCGCAAGCGGTGGTTGCTGTTCGTGTTCATGAGCCCGCGGCCGCGGCCGGAGTGGACAGCGTACCACGAGTTCATGGGGGCCGCCGTCGACTTCGACCGGGGGCTGCGGGACGGAGCGTTCACGTACCGGCTGGTGTCCGGCGCGAAGCCGGCGCGTTAGTTGGTTGGCCCTGCGCCCAAGAGCACATTAACAGGAAGACGTAGCCGTTGACCTGTTGAACACGGTCCTCGGCCAAGACCAGCTTGAAGTGGTGGATGCGCTGCAACACCACGAACGGCCCCGACCGGCCGAACAGGGTCTTGGCGCCGGATGACCATGCGGCCAGTTCCGACAGTTTCTGGGGGGCGGCCAGGCCTTCCGCGCACAGACCGTCCATCAGGCCGGTCCAGTACCCCTTGTCCTTGAACCAACCCTGTTGGTCGTACATCCTGTTCTGGGAAAAGACGTGCAGCTCGAGCGTCGGTCCCACCCCGCCTGCGTTCACCTCGAAGTGGACGCCCAGGTGCATGTGGTCCAAGGCGCGCCGGCGCTCGAGGCGCGACAGGACGGCGGCGACCATCGCCGGCCGGCCGGGCCAGCCGGCACGTTCCAGAAATCCCGTGACGTCGGGCGCCGTGTCGAAACCCAACATCGTAAGCCGAATCCCCTCTCCGCTCGACGGCAAGGCGCCAATGGCGCCGATGCGCGCACCGGACTCCAGCGCAAGGTAGGCCCGCTCGACGTGTCGGCGTTCAGCGGCGTCCGGCTCCCGGCGGGTGGCGGCGTTCATGGCGTCGAGCGCCAGACCGAGATCCGGCAGGCGCTGGCCGGTGCGGTCACCGGTCAGCGTCGGTCGAATGGGATACAGGAAGATCCCCGTATCGCCGTGCGTGGGCTGCGTCGAATCGATGTCGTATTCGAGCAACACCCGGTCGCCCACCACGCGCCGAAGAGGCGATTCCTCCGGGCCGGTTTCACCCAGCAGCGAGGCGATACCCACTGCCGCGGGGTCCGCGTTTCCGGACCGCCCCCGGTTCACGAAGAAAGCCGCCGACCGGGTCCCGCCCACCAGCGAGACGCCGATATCCGCTGCCGGTCGGGAGTCATCCAGCGGAAATCCCAACCAGAGCGGGAAGCCCGCCAGCGTGGGAGGCAAGTCGCCGGCACGCTCCACCAGCCTTTCCCATCCGCGGCCTCGGATCAGCAGCGGGGAAAAGAGGCCCTTGATCCGCTCAAGCAACTCTCCCAGGGAACCGGCCTCGCGGAGAAGGCGTTCCTCGTTGGCACTCCACTGGTCTTCAAAGCTCATGGCTGGCCGGTCGCCGGCTTCCATACACCGGGTTCACCCGCGCTTCGGGAGATTCGCCGTCGCCATCGCCGCCACCAACCGATCGGGCAACCGGCAACGGAGGTCGTCGATCATCGCCGCGTCGAGCAGCAGCACGAACGGATCCACTCGCCACTTCCGGACCATGCCCGGCGCCAGCTCGCCGACGGCCATGTGGAGCCGGCGCTTGTAACGCAGCCACGGCAGCAGCCCCGCCGTCCGTTGCTCGGGAAACTCGAGCCGATCCGCTACATCGTCGCCGAGAAGCGCGCGGGAGACCCGATACCCGTGTTCCACCATGGAACGCTTGGCGTCCCGATCGGTCAACCTCGCCACCTCCGGCAAGGCCCACACCAAAGCGTTCGCGATCAGCGACGATACCTTGTCGGGCGGCGGTTCGCACAGGTGCGCGATCCGCGACAACTCGACGGTTTCGGCCTCGTCGCCGTCGAACAGCAACGCCTCGGGCGTCCCGATCAGCCACGATGCGTAGCGCCAGATCTGCATGAGACCGGCCCGGGCTTCGTCGTTCAGATCCGCCCCGAGCCGCTCGGCGTCCCGGATCATCGACGCGGAGAAGTTGGCTGACGCCAGCGCCAGGTTCGCGGCGCTGATGGGCGCGCCATGGACTGCTTCGTCCCATTGGCCCGAGGTCCGGAGCTGCCGCCTGATCCGAGCGTGCATCAGCCGGATGCGGACGGAGAACTTCCAGCCCTCTCCCGCACGTTCGAGGGAGTTCGGCAGCATGATCATCTCGATCATGTACCGGATGTTCTGCCGAATTCGCTGCAGGCCCTGCTGGGTCGTGACCCGCCCGCTCATGAAGAACACCTTGCTCATCAAGCTGGTGAAGTTTCGCAAGGTGACCACCACGAACGCGGCGGTGAACAGGTCCAGATGCCGTTGGAACGCATGGCGGCCCGGAAGGACCGCGTCGCCGTCGAACCACCCCGGCCGGCTCTCGACCTCTTCCAGGAAATCGCGCAAAGGCCGCGGCGCTCCCGTGAGAGCCTTCGTGTCCTGCTCCATGGCGGCATCGACGAATCGTTCGCCCTCTCGGTGACCCAACGGCGCCAACGCCTCGATGACGGCATCGGCCGGCGGATCGTCGACCACCGTGTGCCGGATATACTTCGCCGCCAGATCCGGACGGAGCGCGGACGCCTTCTCGTATCCGGCCCGATACGCCAAAGGGATTACAAACCCGTCCATGCCAACCTCATGATTGCAACCTTGACAGTTCCGAAAGACCGCCCGCAAGGCGGACAGGAGCTGCGTCTATTCGGGCTTCAACGCACAATACCGCCCGAGCTCGAAACATCCGCTTTGCCACGCCACGTCCAGCACCTGGAATTTTTCCATCAAACGGCGGAGCTTGGCCGGCAACAGGCCGCAGAACTCCAGTCCTCTGAGAATCTGGTAGTTGTTCTGGACGAGCCGCTGGTTGTCCACGTCCTTTCCGTTAAAACCCTCGAACTCCAGGACCGTAAGGCCTGCATCGCGCAACCTCCGGCTATAGGTGGAACGGCTCTCCAGGCCTGGTATCGCCCACGGTTCATACATCGGCCGTATGTACTTTTCGTGCTGATCGACGGTCAATCCATCGCGCATCAGCCAGTCCGTCGCCACGATCCGCCCTCCGGGTTTGAGGACCCGGCGGACTTCGCGAAGGAATCGTTCTCTATCGCTGTAGTGGCAGGCGCTTTCGACGTTGACAACGGCGTCGATGGAATCCCCGGCGAACGGCAGAGCGAGGGAACAGTTCCCATACTCGAGGTCGATCCGGTCCTCCAGACCCGCATCTACGACCTTCTTCTCGGCTATCTCCAACTGCTTCCGGCTCAGGTTGACGCCGGTAACCATACAACCCTTTGTCTTTGCGAGATAGATGGCGGTTCCACCGATCCCGCAACCCGCGTCCACTACGTGATGGTCCTCCCCGATCAGGGCCGGGGCGACCATTACGTCGATCATGCGTTCCAGGCCGCGCTCGAACTCCGCCGACCCTACGAGAGGCTCGCCTTTCTCAGGACATTCTCCAGCCTCGAACAATCCGAAGTGAAGGTGATCGGGATTCCATGACTTCATGTAGAAATCCACGGTCAGTTCGTCGAAGTGGCTCGCGACCGCGCGATCTTGTGCCGAGACGCCCGATTCGTCGTGGTGGTCCAAACTCAGCACCTCCTTGGAAGGGAGTTCGCCCTCTGAGGGAGTGTCAGGCCTTCTGCCCCGCGGCCACTTCGTCCTTCGACCGCACGCACATCATCAAAAAGAAAACATAGCCCTTGGCCTGCTCGACCCGATCCCCGGTGATGACAAGCTTGACGTGATGGATGCCCCGCACCAGCATGAACGGGCCGGACCTGCCGAACAACGTCGTCGATCCCGTGGACCATCTGGTCAGTTCCGTCAGCTTCTCCGGAAGCGCGTATCCCTGCTCGCCGATGACGTCGATGATGGCGGCCCAGTGCCTTATGTCCTTCAGCCATTCATTATCGTGAGGGAACAAACTCAGTCCCATGGACGGTCCCACACCACTCGCGTCGACATCGAGGTGGACCCCCATGTAGGCGAAGGCCGAACGCTCCTCGAAGGCCGCTACCGTAGCCCCGGCCACCGCGCCCTCTCCCGGCCAGCCGGCGCGTTCCAGGAACGCGACCACGTCCTGTGCGTTCTTGAACCCCGTAGCGGCAATCCGAATAGCCCTTTCCCGTGACGGAAAGGTGCCCACCGCCTTGATGAGGGTGTCCGGTTTCAACTTCCGGTACACCTCCTCGAGCTGCCGTCGTTCGGCGGCGTCCGGGCTCCAACCGCTGGCATGGACCAACGCGTCGTGAACCACGCCCAGCTCCCGAAGGCGCCGGCCGTCGCCGGCGATCACGTCTTCAACGGGATAGAGGAACACCCCGGGATCCTGACGCTCGCCGTCCGGCGCCGGATCGATGTCGTACTCGAGCAGCATCTTCCGGCCGACCACACTGCGGAGAAAGGAGTCTTCCCGATCGGTCTCGTCCAACAGCCAGGCAAGCCCCGCCGCCGATGGCTCCGCCTCTCCGGACCGGTTCCTCTCCTGGTAGAACGCCGCCGACCGGCTCTCGCCAACCAGCGAAACGCCGAAATCCGCTCTCGGGCTCGGATCCTGCAACGGCAGCTCGAACCCGAACGGGAAAGCCGCCATGGTCGGAGGTGACTCCTCCGCGCGTTCCAGCAGGCTCTCCCAGTCCTGGCCGTCGATCAGGCGAGCGGAGATGTGCGGCCTGATCTGCGTCAGCAGCTCCGCCATGGAACCCGCTTCGTGCAGAAGGCGTTCCTCGGTAGCGGCCCAGTCTTCCTTGATGCTCATGGCTTCCGGTCCTCCACCCCCCGCTCCTCACCCGATGACCGGAGCGGGGTTGATCTCCTCTTCCGTAAGCGGACTCTCCCGGAGGCCCATCTCCACCGGCACGTCGTACAGACGGCCCGGCGCGAAACGTTCCCAGTAATGGCGCAGGCCGGGCACGATGACCCTCGCCACTGGCATGCCGATGTCGGGCCGGGTCTGATCCAGCACCAGCAACTCCATGCCCTTGGCCTCGACCCGCGCGCGGCACTGCTCGACGTCCTCCCTCACGTCGGCGGTGTCGGGAACGGGGTAGTCCGCCTTGCCGCGCGGAGCCCCGCCCGGCGCCGGCGCCAGATAGGGATGATCCGCGAGCGTCGCATTCCGCCACCACCACAGGCATTGCGGATCATCCACCTGGTATCCGGCGCCGCCGCTCCCCGACCCCTGGACCCAGTTGAGGAACTGGTTCATTTCACACACGGCGCGCAACGCGGCGATGTGGGGGTCGGTGTGCGCGCCGGCTCCGTAGATGATGTCCTCCTCCTTCTTGTCGGTCCGGCGCGAGACGGCGACGAAAACCGGAATGCCGAGATCGCCGGTGGCGTCCAGCACCCACATTTCGCGCCGCAGGCCGCAGTAGTAGCCGCCGGCCGCCCCCAGGTACTCGTCGCCGAAGCTTTCCAGGTCCACGCCGGGCAGGCGCAGCCGATTGTACCACCAGATCGCGAAAGCGTCGCGTTCCACCAGCTCGAAGAATCCCTGCAGGATCGCTTCTTCCAGCGTATTGCCGGCGGCACAACCGTTCGAATCCGCGACGAACTCGGTGGGCGCCCGCGGCTCGGGCGACAGGCCGTAGTAGAGCATGGACGTCGGCAGGTACCGATGGCGTTCCTGGGTCAGCGACCACACGGGCGACCAGTCCATCTCCGCTTCCGGATCGAGACGTGGCGGCACCACGTTGTAAGGATGGTCGCCGGCGTTGATCTGCGCCGCATGGTCCAGTTGCCGGTCGCTGAAAAGCTGGACGTCGTTCGGGTGGATGGCCCGTGATTCCCCGGCCTCGACGAAATCGGCGAACCGTCCGCGGCGGCGGATCTCGTCGCCATGGAACGCGCCGGAGTAGCGCTCGAGGGCCTCGCACAGGGCGCTCGCCTCGGACTGGCTCGGCGTGCTTCCCTTGCCGGCGCTCTTGGTCCGCAGGCTGAGCCGAAGCAGGCTCAGCGTCCGGGTCCTCAGCGCGATGTTGCTCCCGGACCAGTGGACGTGCAGCCAGGGATCGGCCTCTTCCGTGGTGCGCGTCAGCCAGGTCACGATGCCGCTGACGGGACCGATCAAGTGACGGAACCTGGCGAGGGTCTCCCGCGGGGAAACCGAGCGCACGCCGCCGCTGTTGCGGACGCCTTTCGGACTCGGCCGCAGCCGCACCGGAACCGGCGGCCGGTCGGCGCGGAACAAGCCCGGGTCGCCGCAGGTGGAACACTGCGGACGGCGCACGACCGCGTGGTGCTCGCTCTTCAGGTGAGCGACGTCCACCGAGACGGCGTGCTCGTGGAGCGGCGCGGTTTCCTCCAGCACCAGCCATTTGGCGACCTCCATCGCCACGAGTCCGTACACCGCTTCCAGAACCGCCGGTTCGGCCACGCACGGACGGAAGGCGGCCTCATCGCCGGCAAGGTTGCGCAGGAAATTGTGGATCTCGTGGTGGGCGCGCAGGCGGTAGGCGAGGCAGGCCCAGCACGGCCCCTGGTCGGCCGGCCGGAAGACCGGGCCGAACAGCGGCTCCACGCCCTTCGGCCGCACCAGCACCCACGGTGTGCCCGAGGCGATCCGGCGCTGGTTGACGCCGGCATGCCGGGGGTCGAGATAGTCGTCGCAGACCCGCACCGACAGCGCCGGGGCATCTCCCGACACGGCCACGCCCATGGCCTCCAGCCGGCGGGCCAGGCCTCCGTCATCGCCGGAGAGCGCCACCGCCGATGCCCGCAGGCGTTCCTCGGCCCACCGGGGAGAGGCGCCCAGCGCGCACCAGAACGCGGCCGCCCCCCGTTCCATGGCATGGTCGCCCGAAACGACGTATCCCCTGGACGCCAGGGAAGCGAGTTGTGCCTGAACGGCGGATTCGGAATGCGCGCCCGCCAGGGCGGCGATGACGTCCCCGCGCGAGCGGCGGCCGTCGAGCAGCGGCAGGAGATCGGCATGCATCCGTCCGCCGAGCAGCGTGTTGAAGTTGTCTGAAACCAGGAGCATCTTGCCGTCGCCGATGTCGCGGAATTCGAGATGCGGCGCCAGCATCGGCGTCTCGACGCGGCCGCGGTCGGCGGCGGTGGTCCTTTTCAGGATTCCCGTATACGTGGACGGAGGCGGCTTCTCGCCCATACCGTGCCCTCGCTAACGAATGTCCGCCGGCGCATAGCCGTCGGGCATGCCCTTGACGGAAAACACGATCTGCCAGATCTGGTTGACCCGTGACCGGAGGCCGCCCGCGGCGCACAGCAGAAAGTAACGCCACATGCGAAAGAAGCGCTCGTCATATTGGTCCTGGAAACCGTCCCACGCGGCGGCCAGATTATCGTGCCAGCACATGAAGGTGCGGTCATAGTCCTGGGGAAAGCTGTGCCAGTCCTCCATCAGGAGCACGTCCTGGGCGGCCTCCATGAGCTGCTTCGCCGACGGAACGTCGCTGTCAGGGAATATGTACCGCTTGACCCACGGGTCCGTATTGACGGCGCGGCTGTTGGTGCCGATGGTCTGCACGAGGTGCAGCCCTTCCGGGGCCAGGCAGCGACGCACATGTTCCAGGTAGGTCTTGTAGTGCTTGCGGCCCACGTGCCCGATCATGTCGATGGAGTAGACCCGGTCGAATCGTTCGTCCACCTCGCGGTAGTCCTGCCGGCGGATCTCCACCGGCAACCCGGCGCACAGGTTCCGCGCGGCTTCGTATTGGTCCAGGGAGGGGGTGACGGCAACGCCGGAGACCCCGTATTTCTCGGCAAAGTAGTGGATCGCGCCGCCCCAGCCGCAGCCGATGTCCAGCACCCTCATGCCGGGTTCGAGCTGCAGCTTGCGCGCGATCAGGTCCAGCTTCCGGTCTTGCGCCTCGTCGAGCGTCCCGGCGTCCTTCCAGTAGGCGCAACTGTACATCATGCGCTCGCCGAGCATGGCTCTGAAAAGGTCCAGGCCGAGTTCGTAGTGGCGTTCGCCCAACTTGCTCGCGCGGCTGCCGCGCCCGAGCCTGATCAACCGCGCCGACAACAGGAAGAAAAGATCGTTCAACGGGCGGAAATGCCGGTAGAGCTCGGCCCGGCAGACGCGGTACGCCATATCGTCGAGCTGGTCGCAATCCCACCAGCCGTCCATGTAACCTTCGCCGAAGCCCAACGGGCCATCCGCGAAGATCCGCGCGAAAAACTCTTCGTTGTGCACCTGGATGTCCCAGGGACGGCCGCCGTCGATGCGGATATCCGCGATTGCGAGGAGCGCCTCCAACCGTCTTCGGTATCGGGTGTACGTCATGCCGCCATCCCCTCCAGAACCGCGATATCGGCGGCGGCGCGGGACGCCGTTTCACGAATCGTCACCGCCAGCGCGCTGAAATCATCGGCCCCGCAGGCGCGCGCGATGACGGCCTCCACCTTCCCGCCGGCGGTCTCCACCCGGGAACCGTCCTCCATCACCAGCGGCAGGACGCCGCGCAGGTTCCTCCACATCCTCGCGGCCTCCTCCAGCCGCTCCGCGGCGTCGGCGGGGATCAACCCGTGCGCGCCCAGAGTCCGGAACGCGGATGCCGCGCCGGGTACCAGAACGTCCGGAAACGCCCCGGCATGGATCAACTGCAGGAACCGGGCCGCGCGTTCCACATCCCGGAGGCCGCCGCGCATGTCGTCGACGGAGAGCAGACCAGGCTCGACCGCGCTGTCGCGGGCTTCTCCCAACTCGGCGATCAGCACTTCCCGCGCGATGCCGTGGGCCAGGATGTCCCTCCGCGCCTCGTCGAACCGCGTCGCCGGCGGTGAAGACGCACCGCGCCCGGAACAGCTCACGAAGCTCGGCGGCGGACGCCGCGGTCCGGTGGTGCTCGCGGAACTCGCCGAGTGACCGGACGACCCGCGGCTCCCGCTCGCGCGGCACCGACGCGAACAGCAGGTTGTCGCGGGACAAAGCGCTCATCCCTTCGCGGAAGCGGCGGCAAAGAGCCTCCACGTCCTCGACGAGACCGCCGTCATACAGAAACATCACGTCGAGGTCCGCCCCGGGCGACGCCTCTCCGCCGGCGATGTCGCCCAGAACCACGGCCGCCACCCCAACCTCGGGGGCCCGCGAGCGGCCCTCGCCGAACTCCTCCGCCACCGCCGACAGAACCTGGGCAATGGAGGCTTCGGCGATGTGGGACAGCGCCGTACCCGCCTCCACGGGCGAGAGGTTGCCGCGCATCGTATGGACGCCGACCTGGAAGACCTTTTCGTTGGACCAGTTCCGCGCCGTCTCCACCGCGTCCGCGACGTCCTGAATGGGCAAGTCGGCGAGCTGTTCCTTCATTTCCCGTACACCGAATTCATGCGTCCAGTAAACGCGGGCGAGACCGCGCCGGGCGATGGTCTCGAACTCCGGATCGGGCCCGAAACCGTCCGGCAGGTCCAGGTCGGTGAACTCTTTATCCTGCAGGGTGTCGAGCAACTCCGGCGCCCGATTGATCCACTCGCCGAGAGGAGGCGCCCCGGCCATGATCTCCGCGATGGCCTCGAACGCGTCGGGACGTGCGGCATAGGCCGGGCTGTCGTAGGCGCTCCAGTCTTCGATGTCCGGGTAGAAACGCGCGCGCCATTGATCCACCAGCGGATCCATGGTCTCGAACCAGCGCCGGGGAAACATGGCCAGACCGCCCACCATGCCGTAGCCTCCCGGCAACTGCGGCGACTTGTCCCCGCCGTGATGCTGCAACAGCGGATAGAGCCGGTTCGGCGCCGGGTGGTGGTCGGCATGGCGTTGCGAATTGTAGTAGAGCCAGTTGGAGAACTTGCATGCGGCGGTCCAGGAGTGGTGCAGCCCGACCCGCTCGAACCGGCCGCCGGGGCGGCGCACGCGCTGCAATCCGTAGTGCTGCACGTAGTCCGCGATCTTGAGCTGCAGGAGGCCGCTGACGCAGATGATGGCAAAGATCAGCAGGCCCCAGAAACCACCCATCCAATACGCCAGCGCGTACCAGACCGCGGCTTCGATGAGGTAACGCCAGCACGGGTTGGTGTGGTGCCAGACCGGCAGGTGGCGGCGCGCCAGGCGGTTGCGCTCGAAGCGCCACGCGCCGAGGACGCTGCCTGCCACCGAACGGGGGAAATACTGCCAGAAGCTCTGTCCCTTGGGCGCGGATACGGGATCCGCCGGGGTGCAGACGAGGGGATGGTGGATGCAGACGTGCTCGGTGGCCTCCTGCGGGAACGACACCGAAGCGAGCACGATTTCGGCCGCCCGGCGCTCCCACAAAGAGCGCGCGTGCATCATCTCGTGGCCGGCATTGTGGGCGAACCGGGCCAGACTGCCCAGGACCAGCGCCATCAAGAGGGCCTCCCAAGCCGACAAATGGCCGGCGACGAGGATCTGCCACAGCGCGAAGACGAACGTCACCAGATAGAGCGCCACCCACACCCATTCCGCCAGCCTGTAGGCGAACAGCCGGCGCGGGGGTATGCCCGGGTCCATGTTCGCTTCGTCCTGGCCGAACATGGTGTCGAAACGGTCCGCGAGCCAGAAATAAACGAACGGAACCGCGAGCCACCAGCCGCCGTAGAGCGACGACAGGAACACCACCGGCAAAATCGTGAGCGGCAGGAAATATGGCAGGGCGTTCCAGACCGAGGGCTGGATCACCCCGCCCGTTCCGGCGCCAAGAGCGCCAAGCTCCGCGCTGTCTTTTTCCATGGCGGTCGCAGGGGGGTCCACGGATCACGTTCACCCGGGCGCGGACCAGTCAGGTCGCCTGCCCGTGGCAAGTCCCGGAAACCGGTTGTCCGGCTCCCGGTGACACCGACCCTCGCTGCCCTTGTACCATTAGCACAAACGGGACGGCCTCAGAAACTTTCATCCGGCCCCGGAGAAACGAAAGCCGCACAGTCGGCGGCGGCGTCCAGGCCGCTGCGCACGGCTCCATTGACCGACGGCACTCCCATGTATTCGCCGGCGAGGAACAAGCCCTTGACGGCCTTGAGCTCCGTGCCGCGCATTCGATGCAGCGCCGAGATCATGCCGCCGGGCGCCAGACACGCCGCCTCATCCCAACGGTGGACACGGGTGAACAGCGGTTCCTGGGTCATGGCCGGAAAATACTTCCGCGTTTCCGCAAGGATCCGCCGAACCACCTGCTCGTGGCTCAATGCCGACAACTCCTCGGCCAGCGTTCCGATGACGAGCGCGTCGATCAGGGCCTTTCCCTCCGGCACGGATTCCGGCGCCAGCGCGGCCGAGTTGCTCATGCCCGACATGAACGCCCCCGTCTGTCGAGGGAACATCACCCCGTACCAGTCCCCCGGGAACGGGCTCGAGTCGAGGCCGAAGAATACGCGGCAACAACTGGAGTAGGTGACGCGACCCAAAGCGTCCCTGATGCCGGACGGCAAATCGGGAGCGAGCCGGAGAGCCGCGGTGGCGGTGGTGGCGCAGATGACCGCGTCGGCCTCGACAAGCCCGCCTTCCGCGACCACGCCCCTGACGCATCCGTCCTCGATCACGATGCGGGTCGCCGGGGTAGAGGTCCGGATACTTGGGCCGCAGGCACGAGCGAGGGCATCCACGAACGCCCCGGCGCCGCCCTTGGGACGGAGCGGCCAGCCGGCGTTCAAACCAAAATACCAGAGAACCGCCATCCCGTACGCGGCGCCGACTTGTTCCGGATGTGCGAACGTATAGCCGCTCAAATTAGGTCCGAAAAACCATTCGAGGAACTCGCTTCCGATCTTCGATGCGACGAAATCGGCCGCGCTCTCGCCATCGTCGAGAGTCGCCATCCGCGAAGGGTCTTCGAGGCTGAGTTCGCCGCACCGGGCCTTCAGCATCCTCCCGAACTTCATTAGCTGCCAGAGGCCCCGTGGCGACAGAAGCCGGAATGACAGCAGCGTGCGGATCGTCTTCCACTGGTCCCTCGGGTGGTCGCCGCCGTAGAGACCGTGAAACTTGCCGTTGCGGTACACCCCGCCATGGATCGGGACGCGCGTCCGCTCCAGGGGAACACCGAGCTCGGCTGCCAACTCCTTGACCGTGTCGAACGTCTCCAGAAAGATGTTGGCGCCGACGTCCATGCGGAAACCGCCGACCTCCTCCACGGCGACTCGCCCGCCGGGCCGCGAAGACGCTTCGAAGACGATGGCATCCAGTCCGCGCTTGCGGAGGGAGTAGGCGGCTCCGAGACCCGCCATGCCCGCGCCGACCACTAGAACTCGTCGATTGCGGCCCATATTCGATTCAACCCACGGTAGCGCCGTACCCTCGGTCCGGGTTGTCAATCCCGGAGAGGCATTCCCGAGAGATCTCTACTTTCCGTCTTTGCCACACCATCCGCGCCGTCGTCCTCCATCGTAGGCCCGTCCGTGCCGAGCCCGTATCAGGAGTTCCGTCAGGTCGGTTCCGTCAGCCAGCCGGATGCGCGCCACGACCCGCCCAGCGTACTTCCCCTTCTTGACGTCCATCAGCGTCACCCGTTTGCCGACCCGTTCCCTGACGAAGTCGCGCGCGGCCCGGGCCTTCCGCTTCTCACCGTCGCACTTGCCCCGGAGTTCCGGGGTGTCCACCCCTTCGACACGCACGCTTCCCTTCCAGGTGAGCCCGGGCCACATGTCCGCCTCGACCTTCACGGTGTCGCCGTCGTAGACGGACAGCACACGGGCGGGGGTCTGGATGCCGGCGGCTTCGGGGGCGCGTTTCGCCCCGCTCTTGCCGCTGACCGGCGACGAGCGGGCCGCATCACCCGCCGCTGCCGGGAAGGGACCAGGGCCGAGAATAAAGAGACAAACGAAGACGATGGCGACACCCTGATGCCCTGCCATTGCACACCTCCTCGCAAAGAAGTAGGCAACACTGGCGGACTGCCGAATACCCAAGAACGGGTAGCCGGGTCCTTGCAAGCATCAATCAGGGTGTGTTGATGTTCCGCGTATTCGCCCAGGCTCGGTCAATTACTCCGAGCCCATGACAGGCTGTTGTATTCCGACGGAGGACCCGACACAGGAAAGTGATGATCCCCGACGACGCTTGCTGAATTAATGACTAACCGATTCGGAATCCGTTGTCAAAGGAAGGGCTGACTTACGCGCCAGGTCCCGCACCGAACCCGGGGGTCCGCCCCTCCAGCAACGTCCCCAACTCTTCCGCCCGGAACTGGAGCCCCAGATAGAACGGCCCAAACAGGCCGTAGAGGGCGCTAGCCTCGTCGAAGCGCATCTCGTAGATCAGCTTCTTGAACACCACTCCACTGGCGGCAACTACCACCCTTGAACTCAACGACCGTCCGTGGGTCCATCCTCGGGCGCCAAGTACAGGGTCGGCCGCATCGACAGCGCGGCCGCGATATCGGCGACGGTCCGGAGCGTCAGATTTCTCCCGCCCCCGAAAACCTGAGACACGTAGCCCGGTGTGCGGCCCAAACGGTCAGCCAACTCCGTCCGGGTGATGCCGGCCTCGTCCAGGGCCAGCGTCAACTTCTCGGTCACTTCCAGGATCAGTTCTTCCTGCCGCACCAGACGAGCGAAGTTCTCCCCTTGCTCAATCGGCGGTTCGCCAGCGTACGTGGTCATGGCTGTACTCCTTCAAAATAGTTGGTGAGGTTCTTCGCCGCGATGTCCAGGTCGCGAACCCTGTGCTGGTTTTGCTTCTTTTGCAGTCCATGAGCGACCACAAACTCTCGTCTCGACGAGAAGGTGCCGATAAACCGGTACTGAAAGCTCTTGACCTCCCACAGCGCGAACCCGTTCCGCTCGCCGAGTTTCTTGAAGCGTTCCTGCGATTGGACTCTGCCAAAATTGGCCAACCGATTGAAGACGGCCTGAATCTTGGCACGATCACTGGCCTTCAACCGCCGGAAGTATTCCCGGGCCAGACTCTTGCCGGACTTGTCGACCGCCCACACGACTGTCCCCCATTCACCCGACGCTGCATTTCGACTCTCCACACTGAGCCCGTGAGTTTAGATATAACTAAAACCGTGGTCAAGCCCTTTGCAACTCTGACCGAAACTCAAAGGGTGACGCCAACCGCCCAACGGTTTTTCTACGCGCCAGGCTCCGCCCCGAACCCCGGCGTCCGCCCCTCCAGCAACGTCCCCAACTCTTCCGCCCGGAACTGGAGCCCCAGATAGAACGGGCCGAACAGGCCGTAGAGGGCGCTGGCCTCGTCGAAGCGCATCTCGTAGATCAGCTTCTTGAACACCACGGGGTCGTCGGCGAAGAGGTCCACGCCCCACTCCCAGTCGTCGAAACCGATGGAGCCGGAGATGATCTGGGTCACTTGGCCGGCGTAGCGCCGGCCGATGAAACCGTGGTCCGCCATCATCCGCTGGCGCTCCGCGAAGGGCGCCTCGTACCAGTTCTTGGCCTCACCCCGCTTCTTGTCCATGGGATAGAAGCAGACGTAGCGCCGGGCCGGGATGTCGGGCCGGAGGCGGCCCTCCATGGTCTTCCGAGCCTGGGCGAGATAAGCCTCCACCTGCTCCTTCCACTCCGCCGTGTCGGGGGGGACGCCCTTCTCCTGGAGGGAACGGTAGAGCTGGCCGGAGGCGCTGTAGAGGCCCAGTTCCACAACCGAGAGGTAGGAGGTGGTCGGCTCCAGGAACGGAGCCAGCTTGAGCTGGGCCAGCGCCAGCTCGGCCTCGTTCAGGGCATCCATAGAATCCCGGAAGTGGATGAGCATCAGGTCGCCCTTGTGGCCAAGGAGCGAGGTCAGCCCGGAGCGGCCGGCGGCGCTGTTCTCCATGGCCTGGAGCACGGAGACCGCCTCGTCAACGGTTTTCCGGCGGACCTCCCGGGCCAGCGCGTTCCACTCCGGCCAGCGGATACGGAACATCTGGTGGAGGATGCTCCAGCCCTCCATGGTCAAAGGGACAGGGGGCAGACCCTTCGCGTCGTCAGCAAACGCCATCTCGTTCTCCGAGGCACTCATTGAAACAGCAGTCTTGGTTGCACGATCCTCAGTCTTACCGCCCGAAGCTCTCATTTCAAGCGAAGTCAACGGCCATGCGATGGAAGACAGGCACTCTTCACACTGGGACCGCGCGGCCTCGACCGGGTGTGGCAGAAAATCGACGGTCCGGTGTCAGCGCCATGACAGCCAAAATGCACGCAGTTCTCAACCCTTGGGCGGCCCCCTCGCGATTCCGGCGAGGCGGGATTGTCAATATACTGCCGGGCCCCCTCTGAAGCGACATCAACGACCGCGGTTTCTTCATCCAGCGCAGGAAATTTCAGCAAACGAACAACAGGCTGTCTTGGCGCGTCTTTTGCGTTCCAGAATCTTATTATACAGAACGCATAAAACTACGGGAGGAAGAATGCGGCAACCGAACAATCAACCAGTAGGCCAACGCCTCTTTGACACACTCGGTTCCATGATCGGGCAGAGCGAAGTCATGCGGCGCGTCTTTGAACTCACCCTGAGGATCGCCGCAAGCGACTCGACCGTCCTCATCACCGGAGAGAGCGGTACCGGCAAGGAGTTGGTTGCACGGACCATCCACGACCGCAGCAGACGGGCGAGTCAACCCTTTGTCGCCGTCAACTGCGGTGCCATACCGGAGGACCTCTTGGAGAACGAGCTGTTTGGCCATGTCCGCGGTGCGTTTACCGGTGCGCAACAAACCCGATCGGGGCGTTTCATGAGCGCGAAGGAAGGAACCATCTTCCTTGACGAGATCGGCGAGATCACTCCAAGACTCCAGACGAAACTGTTGCGCGTCCTTCAGGAGCGGGAGTTCAATCCGCTAGGTAGCGACGTCGCCACACGCACCGATGCGCGTTTCGTCGCCGCCACCAATCGTGACCTGCGGGAAGCCATCCCGGCCGGACTGTTCCGCGAGGATCTCTACTATCGGCTGGCCATCCTTTCCCTGGAGCTTCCGCCCTTGCGCGCACGGCGGGACGACATACCTCCCTTGATTCAACATTTCCTGAAACGCTACGGCGGAAACCCGCCACGCACCATCGAGGACGCCGCGATGACGCGCCTTCGGGCGTACGACTGGCCGGGCAACGTGAGAGAAATGGAGAACCTCATCGAGCGGCTCATCACACTCACGGACCACATCGAGATCCGCGCCGAAGACCTGCCCGAGCTGTCCGGCTACCTGAAGCCTCCCGGCGAAGGCGCACCCCTGCCGGAGTTTGTCCTGCCGAGCGACGGCATCGACATCGATCAGTGTATCCACCGGTTTCAACGCGAGATGATGGTCCAGGCACTCGAACGCGCCAACGGGAACAAGACCGCCGCCGCCATCCTGTTGGGCCTGAACCGCACCACCTTCATCGAACGGATGCGGCGCCACGGACTCGGTTCGCTCATCCTGCGCCGCTTGGTCACCCCCAACGGGTCTTGAAGCCGAGGGTAGGACGGCGGAGATCTGTCGGCGCTGGGAACGTGCGCCGCGACCCCTGTTGCGCCCGCCCCCCCTGCCCGATATTCTCAAACTCATGGACTGGATTCATCGCCTCGCCGGCTTGTTCCTGGTCACCCTGCTCCCGGCCGTCGCCGGAGCATCGGCGCCCAAGGGAATGGTGGACGTCCGTGAGGAGGTCCTCGACAACGGCCTCAAGGTGCTGCTGCTGGAGAACCACCGGAGCCCCGCGGTCACCTTCCAGGTGTGGTACCGGGTGGGCTCGCGCAACGAGGTGGACGGCAAGAGCGGCATCGCCCACTTCCTTGAGCACATGATGTTCAAGGGCACCGACAAGGTGGCGCCCGAGGAATACGCCCGCACCATCCGGAAACACGGCGGCCGCTCCAACGCGTTCACCTCCTACGACACCACCGTGTACCACGCCACCATGAGCCGGGAATCCATCGGCGTGGCCATCGAGCTCGAGGCCGACCGCATGGTCAACACGCGCCTCCGGGAAATCCACTTCACGCCCGAGAAGAAGGTCGTGCAGGAGGAGCGGCGGCAGCGCACCGACGACCGCCCGCGGGCGGCGCTGGGCGAGGTCACCAGCGCGGTGACCTACGCGGTGCACCCGTACCGCCGCCCCATCATCGGCTGGCCCCAGGACGTCGAGCGCATGACCCTGCAGGACCTCGAGGACTTCTACCGGACCTACTACGCGCCCAACAACGCCTTCATCGTGGTGGCCGGGGACTTCGACAGCGAGGAGATCCTGGCGCAGGTCCGCGAGCATTTCGGCGCCATCCCCCGGGGGCCGGACCCCCCCGAGGTGGGACAAGCCGAGCCGCCCCAACGGGGCGAGCGGCGCGTGCAGCTCAAGAAGGAAGCCGAACTGCCCGTGGTGATCATGAACTACCACGTGCCCGAGGTGGGCCACTCGGACAGCTACGCGCTGGACGTGCTGGAGATGATCCTGTCGCGCGGACGCACCTCGCGGCTTCACCGGGATCTGGTGTACGAGAAGCGCATCGCGCGCTACGCCTACGCGGGCTACCACCGGGTTTCCATCGACCCCACCACCTTCACCCTCGGCGCCCAGGCCATGCCGGGCAAGGAAATTGCCGAGGTGGAGGCGGCCATCGACGACGTGATCGGCCGGGTGCGGGACGAGGGCGTCACCCGGGCGGAGCTCGACAAGGCCAAGAACCAGGTGGCGGCGAGCTTCATCTTCGCCCAGGAGTCCAACCGGGGCCAGGCCATGCGCGTGGGCTTCTATGAGGTGACCGGCGGATGGCGCCGGATGAACGAATACCTGGGAGGCATCCAGGGGGTCACGGCCGGGGACGTCCAGCGGGTGGCGCAAGAGTACCTCGACCGCGACCGCCGTACCGTGGGGGTCCTGGTGCCCCAGGAGAGGAAACGCTCATGAAACGCTGGCTGCCGCTTCTGCTGTGCCTGGTCCTGGCGCCGCAGGCCGTCGCCTCCGCCGCCATGAACGCACAACGCGAGATACTCCCCAACGGGATGGTCCTGGTGACCTCGGAGCAGGCCGCGCTGCCCCTCGTTTCCATGGAGCTGCTGATCCGCGCCGGCTCGCGCTACGATCCCGCGGACCGTCACGGACTGGCCAACCTCACCTCCCGGCTGCTGACCCGTGGCACGCCCACGCGCGACTCCATGGCCATCAGCGGCCTTGTCGAGGGCATGGGCGCCCACCTGGGCACCGACGCCGGCCGCGAGCTGGCCACGGTGAGCCTGAGCATCCTCAAGAAGGACCTGGACACCGGTCTGGCGCTCATGAGCGAGGTGCTGACGCAGCCGTCCTTCCCGGAGAAGGAGCTGGACCGAACGAAACAGTCGCTCCTGGCCTCCATCCGGGCCAAGCGCGACCGCCCGGGGTCCATCGC
>JAPOPM010000224.1 GCA_026712905.1 Deltaproteobacteria bacterium | reverse complement strand
GCCCGAGAAGGCGGCGCATGGGACGGCTTTGTCCGTTCCGCCTTGAGCGCTTCAATCTCGTTACGCAGTTGGCGGTTTTCCGCTTCCAGCGTGTCGAGCCGCTCAAGAACGCCGGGTGCGGGCGCCGCTACGGGTGCGGCCACCGGCTTGCGCCCGGCAGACTCCGATGAGGGCCGGGGCGCAGGCACGCTCGCCGCGCCCGCGGCCCTCGCGGAGGCGCGGGCGACGAAGCACTGCGCCCCGCGAGCGGCGATCGCGGCGCACGTGGCGGCGGCTTCGCCGCGGTGGGCGAAGGCATCAGCGACCATCACCCGGAACAGCCCGTCGCCCTTCGAATCGTCGATGGCCAGCACGCCGGCCCGGGGCAGGTCCGCGAGCGTCTGCGCCAGCGCCGCCATAGCCTTCGCTGCACGGATCTCGCTCCTGAACGCCCCGAGTTGCACCTGCCAGCCGGTCGCCAGGGCGGGTCCGGTCGCACGCGGCGCCGTCACGAGCGACGGCGCCGGCTTGTGCCCGGCAGACTCCCCCTCCAACGCAGTCACGGCCGATGAGGGAGCCGTTACGTTCCGTCCTGCATCCATGAAGGTCGGACCCGCTGTCACGGTAATGTCCTCGGCCGATCCAGTAGACGCGTGCGCCAGCGCCATGGCGACGAAGACCAGGCACGCAACGGGCACGCCCCGGAGCCCGACGCGGGGCGGGCGGGCCGCACGAAGAAAGCGGAAAGGGTTGTGAGGAACCGCCCGTGCAGGCGGTGATCGCCGTATCTCTTCCGACTCGCACTCTCTCCCGCGCACGACGACAGCTCCCAGTACGCCCGATCCGGTTCCGGGACGGGCGCGCGACAAAAAACTTCCCGAAAGAGCGACCGCCGCAGAATGGCAATCAGCTCTGGATCTCCGCTCAACAGGTGGCCATCCCGAGATCGCTCTGGCCTTGCTGCGTGCTGGGGCAGATCCCTACGCGAACCCCAACCTGATCAATGAGGCAGGCAACACTCCGCTCATACTGGCTACCATGCAAGGGTACTTGCCAGTCGTCGAAATGTTCCTCAAGCACGGCGCGGACAAAACCGTAAATGTCCGTGGGTACTTGGAATACACGGTCCGAACCCGCCCTTTCCGTCTCCACGGGTGTTGCGATCAAGAGCCGTTGGCCGTGAAAAGCCATATGGCAACACGGGTAAGTCTCAAGCTCTCCAGGCACTGGCGGGGGAGCCAGCGCACGCGGGCAGGAATCCGCTCGCCCCGCCTCACCAGCGGATGAGCGCGCGCAGCATCACGCGGTTTCCCGGCATCCCTGTCGTTGGCCGCCTCGCTCCAGGCGGCGGCCAGGTTCCACTCGCCCGGCGTCTACCAGCGCGCCGTGACGCCGACGCCGATCCGGTGCTCCGGCGTGTCGCCGGCGTTGTCGCGCCGGGCGGCGTCGAGACTCGCCTCGAAGCCCCCGCCGTCCCCCAGGCTCAGCCGCCACCCCATGCGGTACTCGCGCTCCGTGTCCGACAGCCCGTAACCCACATATGGCGTCCCCGTGAACCGCTCGCCAAAGAGCGCCATGCCATAGCCCACCTCCGCGTCGAGCCGGCTCGACGGGACCGTCCCGCCCTCCGCCGCCAGACCCGACGACTCCGGCGCCGCCCACAGCCGCTCCGTGCCTCCCGGGTTCGCGCCCCATGCCGGCGTCAGCGACGCCGACAGGCCACGCCTCCCGACGCCCGGCACGAGCTTGAGCGACCCCGACACCCCCCATTCGCCGTAGCCTTCCTCCGCATGCACCGCGAGACCGTGCACCCGCAACGCCACGTCCAGCCCCAGCGACGGGTCCGCGTAGCCGAAACCGGCCCCGTACTCCACCCCCGT
>JAPOPM010000223.1 GCA_026712905.1 Deltaproteobacteria bacterium | reverse complement strand
GGCGGAATGCAAGCCATGATACATTAGTATGGCACTACATTCCGTCCCCAGAAACATGATCTCAATGAATTCAATAGGTTAGATGGTGCACCCGTACACAAAATACCCTAAATCCCCACATTCATGTTAAAGATGGGTTAGCAACTTCCGTTCGTTCTGGGCGTAGCGCCACGTCAGCGGCGCGAAGTCGAAGGACGTCCTCACGGGATTCACGATGCCAGATGCTGCGACGCTGCGCGGCAGATGGTGTCGGCGATGCCCAGGGACGAGGTGGCGCCGGGGGAAGGGGCGTTGAGCACGTGCACGGCGCCCTCGGACTCGGCGATGACGAAGTCGTCCACCAACTTGCCGCTGGCCGACACCGCCTGGGCGCGCACACCCGCGCCGCTGTAGACCAGATCGTCCGACTGGATGGCGGGAATCAGGCGCTGCAATTCGCGGGTGAAGGCGCGCTTGTCGAAGGAGCGGCGCAGTTCCGGCAGCGAGGTCTTCCAGTGCTTCCGCGCCATGTACCAGAAACCGCCGTAGGTGAAGATCTGGTACAGGTCCCGCAGGTTGACGTCGCTCTGCCGGTAGCCCTGGCGCGCGAACGCCAGCACCGCGTTGGGGCCCACTTCCACCCGGCCGTGGACCGTGGGGGTGAAGTGAACCCCGAGGAAGGGAAACTGTGGGTCGGGCACCGGGTACACGAGCCCCTTGACGAGTCCCTGCTTGTCGGGCTTGAGGCGGTGGTATTCCCCCCGGAACGGGACGATGCGCACTGGTTCGTCGATGCCGCCGCTCACGCTTTCCGCGAACCCGGGCGTCATGGCCGCCACCCGGTCGACGAAGAGCCCGGCGCAGTTGATGAGCGTGCGCGTCTCCAGTGCGTCGCGCGAGGTCTCGATGACCAACCCGTTGCCTGAACGGGTCATGCCGGTCACCTCGCACGCGGTGCGGATGGCGCCCCCGGCGGCCTCGAAGAGGCGTGCGTAGGCCCGCGCCACGTCGCCGAAGTCGATGATGCCCGTGAACGGGGCGTGCAGCGCCTTGAGGCCGACGCAGTGGGGCTCGATCTCCCGCAGTTCCTCGGGGCCGATCATGCGCACGCCCTCGACGCCGTTGGACTCGGCGCGCCGGTTCAACTCGTCCAGGCGCGGCAGCTCCTCCGGGCGGGTGGCGACGATGACCTTGCCGCACAGGTCGTAGTGGATGCGGTGCTCGTCGCAGAACTCCAGCAGCGCCTTCTTCCCGGCCACGCACGTCCGCGCCTTCACCGAGCCCGGACGGTAGTAGATCCCCGAGTGGAGCACGCCGCTGTTGTGGCCGGTCTGGTGCATGCCCAGCTCCGGCTCCTTCTCCAGCAGCGCGCACCGCAACCCGGGATGTTCCCGCGCCATGCGCATGCCCGTCGCCAGCCCCACGATGCCGCCGCCGATGATGGTGAGGTCGAACTTTTCCATGGGAATGAGAGCGGCGGCCGCCGTGTGCTGCTGATGGCGGTCGTCCGCGACAGCAGACCTTAACAGCTTCCGCGAGCGCGTGTCCAGGGAGGCCCCCTGGACACGCAATGGCGCCAACTCCCCGAGTCGTCATTCCCGCTTTCCAGAGAGTGCAAAAACTCCCGAGGCCACGACCCGGCAACGCCACCCCGAAGAGTCATTCCCGCGGAAGCGGGAATCCAGGGGTGGTGAGGCGGGGGTGGAGGTCCTGCCTCGGTTTTGCGTACCCCACGCCCACGGTGTTATTCCTTTGACATGCTGAAGGAGCGCAAACCCGGCCAGTTCCGCCTGGTGGCGGATTTCCAGCCGCAAGGCGACCAGCCCAGGGCAATCGAGGAGTTGGTGGAAGGGCTGGCGAGCGGCCGCCGGCACCAGGTGCTGCTCGGGGTCACGGGCTCGGGCAAGACCTTCACCATGGCCAACGTCATCAGCCGCATCAACCGGCCGGCGCTGGTCATCGCGCCCAACAAGACCCTGGCGGCGCAGCTCTACAACGAGTTCCGGCTGCTGCTGCCGGACAACGCGGTGCGCTACTTCATCAGCTACTACGACTACTACCAGCCCGAAGCCTACGTTCCTTCCACCGACACCTACATCGCCAAGGACGCGTCCATCAACGACGAGATCGACAAGCTGCGCCACGCCGCCACCATGGCGCTGCTGGAGCGCCGTGACGTGGTCATCGTCGCCAGCGTCTCGTGCATCTACGGCCTGGGGTCGCCGGAAGCCTACTTCGACCTGATGGTGTACCTGGAAGAGGGCATGCGCATCGACCGCGACCGCATGCTGCGCAAGCTGGTGGACATCCAGTACGAGCGCGTGGACTACGACTTCCATCGCGGCACCTTCCGGGTGCGCGGCGACACCGTGGAGGTGTTCCCGGCCTACGAGGACAGGTCGGCGCTGCGCATCGAGTTCTTCGACGACGTGGTGGAGTCGCTGCTGGAGGTGGACCCGGTGCGCGGCAAGGTGCGCCGGCGCGTGACCAAGGCCGCGATCTATCCCGCGAGCCACTACGTCACCACCGCGGAGCGCATGAAGGCGGCGGTGACGGCCATCCGCGAGGAGTTGAGGGAGCGGCTGGCGGAGCTGAAGCGCGAGAACAAGCTGCTGGAGGCCCAGCGCCTGCGCCAGCGCACCCTCTACGACCTGGAGCTGCTCGAAGAGATGGGCTACTGCCCGGGGCTGGAGAACTATTCCCGCCACCTCACCGGCCGGCGCCCGGGAGAGCCCCCGCCCACGCTGCTCAACTACTTCCCCGACGACTTCGTGCTGTACGTGGACGAGAGCCACGTCACCGTGCCGCAGATCGGCGGCATGTACCGCGGCGACCGCTCGCGCAAGGAAACCCTGGTGGACTTCGGCTTCCGGCTGCCTTCGGCGCTGGACAACCGCCCGCTGAACTTCGAGGAATTCGAGGAAACGCACAACCAGACGATTTATGTTTCGGCGACGCCGGCCGATTATGAACTCATGAGGAGCGACAACGTCCGCGTGGAGCAATTGATCCGCCCCACCGGGCTCACCGATCCGGAGATCGCGGTGCGGCCGGCGGCCACCCAGGTGGACGACCTGCTGGAGGAGATCCGCAAGCGCACCGCGATGAAGCACCGGGTCCTGGTGACGACGTTGACCAAGCGCATGGCCGAGGACCTGACCGACTACTACCAGGACCTCAACGTGAAGGTCCGCTACCTGCACTCGGACATCGACGCCATCGAGCGGGTGGAGATCATCCGCGACCTGCGCAAGGGAGTGTTCGACGTGCTCGTGGGCATCAACCTCCTGCGCGAAGGGCTCGACCTGCCGGAGGTGTCGCTGGTGGCCATCCTCGACGCGGACAAGGAGGGGTTCCTGCGCTCGGAGAGATCGCTGATCCAGACCATCGGCCGCGCCGCGCGCAACGTGGACGGCACCGTGATCCTGTATGCGGACGTCATGACCGATTCCATGAAGCTGGCCATCGGCGAGACCGAGCGCCGGCGCGGTGTCCAGGAGGCCTTCAACGAGGAGCACGGCATCGTGCCCCGGAGCGTCGTCAAGCAGATCGACGAGCCCTTGATCCAGGCCTACGAGGCCGACTACGTGGATGTGCCGCTGGTGGCCGACGACGGCCCGCCGCCGAGCGAGATTCCGCGCATGGTGGACAAGCTCAAGAAGGAAATGAAGCAGGCGTCGGACCGGCTGGAGTTCGAGAAGGCCGCGGAGCTTCGGGATCGCATCCACGGCCTGCAGGAGAAGGAACTGTCCGGCCCGTACCGTGCGCGCGGCGCCGTGGCCGGGCGGGGTTGAATCCGTTTCCCACGAGTCATGAACGTCGAGGAACTGAAAGATCATCTCGACACGCTGCCCACGGGACCCGGCGTCTACCTGATGCGCGACGGCGGCGGCAAGGTCGTCTACGTGGGCAAGGCCAAGGAGTTGCGCGCGCGCGTGCGCTCCTACCTGCGGGGCGGTGACGGGCGCCCGCACGTGGCATTCCTGATGCGCCAGGTGACCGACATCGAGACCCTGGTGACCAGCAACGAGAAGGAAGCCCTGATCCTCGAGAACAACCTCATCAAGCAGTACAAGCCGCGTTACAACATCCGCCTCAAGGACGACAAGAGCTACCTGAGCATCAAGGTCACGGCCGGCGACTGGCCGCGCATCCTCGCCACCCGCAGCATCGTCAAGGACGGCAGCCGCTACTTCGGCCCCTACGCCTCCGCCATCGCCGTGCGCGAAACCCTGGAGGTCATCGAGAAGCACTTCCTGCTGCGGAGTTGCACCGACTACAACTTCCGCAACCGCGACCGGCCGTGCCTGCAGTACCAGATCAAGCGCTGCCCCGCGCCGTGCGTCCATCCGGTGGACCCGGAGGACTATGCCGGCAACCTGCGCCAGGCGGTGCTGTTCATCGAGGGCAAGAGCGCCGACCTGTTGCGGCAACTGCGCGTGCGCATGCGCGAGCGCGCGGACGCGCTCGAGTTCGAGCAGGCGGCCAAGCTGCGGGACCGCATCCGCGCGGTGGAGAAGACCCTGGAGAAGCAGCGCATGGTGTCCCACTGGGGCGCCGACCAGGACATCTTCGGACTGTACCGGGAAGGGGGCTTCATCGAGGCCCAGGTCATCTTCGTGCGCCAGGGCAAGCTCACCGGCAACCAGGCGTATTCCCTGGAAGACCATCACTTCGACGACGAGGCGATCGTCGCCGCCCTGTTGACTCAGTTCTACCAGGGCAGCCGCTTCGTTCCCGAGGAGATACTGGTGCCGGTGGAGCTGGAAGACCGCGACGTCCACGAGGAGTACCTGGGCGAGCGCCGGGGCCGTCGGGTGACGGTGCACCAGCCGCAACGGGGCGAGAAGCGCAAGCTCCTGGAGATGGCGATGAACAACGCCCGCCAGGGTTTCAACGAGCGCCACGACCAGGAGCGGGAGCGGGAGAAGATGCTGTGCGAGCTGCAGCAGAAGTTGCGGCTGCGGCGCTATCCTCAGCGCATCGAGTGCTACGACATCTCCATGATCCAGGGGACCCACGCCGTGGGCTCGCGGGTGTCGTTCTTCGACGGCGAGCCCGACAAGCGGAACTACCGCCGCTACCGCGTGCGCACCGTCGCTCCCGAGACCCGCGGCGACGACTTCGCCATGATGTACGAGGTCATCAAGCGGCGTTTTCAGCGCGGCCTCCAGGAGACCGATCTGCCGGACCTCATGGTGGTGGACGGCGGCAAGGGGCAGTTGCAGGTGGCGCTCACGGCGCTGGCGGATCTCCGGGTCACCGACGTGGACGTGGTGGCCATGGCCAAGATGCGCGTCACCGCGTCACCGCGTCTGGCGGAGGTCGAGCGCTCCGAGGAGCGCCTCTTCCTGCCGTACCGCAGCAACCCCGTGGTGCTGCGGCGCAACTCCAACGCGTTGTTCCTGCTTCAGCGCCTCCGCGACGAGGCCCACCGCTTCGCCATCACCTACCACCGCAGCCTCCGCAAGCGCGAAACCCTGCGCTCGGGGCTCGACGGCATCCCCGGCGTGGGCCCGTCGCGCCGCAAGGCCCTGCTGCGCCGTTTCGGCAGCCTGAAGCGCCTGCGGGACGCCTCGCTGGAGGAGTTGCTGGAGGTCCCTTCCATGAGCCGCCCCGTGGCCGAGCGCATCCTGGAGTCGTTCCAGGGCTCGGAGTAGCGGGGGTTGAGCATCGGACACCCCACGGGCGTGCTGGTCATGCCGCTGTTGGCTTTGCTCGCCGGACAGGCCATGGCGGTCATGGCCGATGTTGCCGGTGCGTGGCCGTTCACCGCGCTGTTGGCGGCATCCTCGCTGGCCCTGTGCTTCGTGAGACCTCGATGGGGGCTTCTCGGCCTCGTCTGCGCCGTGGCGTTTCACTGGGGTTTCGCCGCGCACCACGTTTTGCTCCATCCGCGGCTGCCTGCTCACCACATTCAGCATCTCACCGAGCGGGAGGGGGCCGTTCTCGTCGAAGGGCGCCTTTACCGCGAGCCGGAAGGGCAGGGCGGCCGCAGCCGCTGGCATCTCGCCGTGGAAGGGGAATGGACGCCCGAAGGCGCGCGTCGCGCCACCGGCAACGTGCGGGTCACCGTGCGCAACGCCTACCGGCACTGGCGGCACGGGGACGTGATACGGGCGCCGTTGCGCCCGCGCGCGCCGAAGAATTGGGACGAGCGCTTCGACTACGCGGCCTACCTGGCGCGCCGCGAGATCTACCATGTGGCGTATCTGCACAATGATTGGGACGTGCGCTTGGTCCGGCGCGAGGGCGGCGGCGTCCGCGGCTGGATCGAGACCGGACGGCGGCGCATCGGCCGGTTCCTGGAGCGCGTGTTCGAGCCGGACACCGGCGCCCTGCTCAAGGCTCTGGTGGTGGGTGACCGCGGCGGCCTCGCCCCGGAGACGCGAGACCGCTTCGTCGCCGTGGGCATGTCCCACGTGCTGTCCATTTCGGGACTGCACGTGGGCATGCTCAGCCTCGCCGTCTATTTCCTGTGCCGCGCTCTGGCGGGCCGCAGCACGTGGTTGTTGCTGCGCCTCCCGGTGCACAAGCTGGCGGCCCTGGGCTCGCTGGCGCCGGTGCTCCTCTACGCCGCCGTGGCAGGCGCCCGTATCCCAACCGTGCGCGCCGCCATCATGATCGGCCTGTACCAACTGGCGGTGCTGAGCGGGCGCAACGCGAGCCTGTTCAGAAGCCTGGCTCTGGCCGCCCTCATCGCCGCTCTGGTCTGGCCGGGGGCCGTCATGGAGGCCTCCTTCCAACTCTCCTTCCTGGCCGTGCTGTCCATCGCCGGCGGCATACGCATTTTCCGCGGCACGTCGTTCATGCAGCCGACGGAGGCCCCACGCGAGGGCCTGCTGCAACGTTACCGTCCAGCCATCCTGCTGGCCGTCCTCGTCCCCGTGTTCGCCACCGTCGGCACCGGGCCGATCGTGGCGCACCATTTCGGCATCCTCTCCCTGGCCGGCTTCATCGCCAACCCGCTGCTGGTGCCGCTGGTGGGTTTCTTTATCGTGCCCGCCGGCCTCCTGACCGGCTTTCTCTGCCTGTTCGCGCCCGCTGTCTCGACGCTCCTGGCACGCGCGGTCGAGCCCGTGGCCGCTCTTTTCCTGTGGAGCGTCGACCTCCTGGCCGGCGTTCCCATGGCCGCGTTTTCTCTCCCCCGGCCGGGTTGGGCGATGGTGGGGGCGAGCTACGTCTTCATCGTGATCGTCGCCGCATGCGTGTATCGATTTCTCCAGCGAACATTGTGATGCGATGGTTTGGTTGAGGGACTCTTCGATGCCGGTACCATTCCCGAGAGAGCGTTCGACTGGAAACTCAAGCCGTATAGCGGTAAAATGCGTCAAAAGTTGCGAGGTCATCATGCTGCTCGGAGAGTTCGTGAAGGATCAGATATTTTCTCCGGTACTCATCGCGGAGGCGCTCCGTACTACCAAGTCGGAGATCGCCGGGACTTTGGGGCTGGGTCGAGACGCGTTCTCACGAGCCTCACGGATACGAGCGCGGAAGACACAGGTTCGTCTTCGCCAGATGTTGGAGATTCTCAATCGCGTAGAGTCCGAAACGGGCTCACCTCTGGCGGCGTATGCCTGGTTTCGATCCGAACCGTTGCCCGGCTTCGGTGGCGCCACCGCGGATTCGTTGTTGCGCCAAGGCAGGGCTGATCAGGTGCATGCCCACCTGGATCGGATCATGGCCGGCGGATACGCCTGATCTCCGTCATCCCATGCGGTTCCGAGGGATCGTGTATCGAGCCCACAATCCGCAATGGTCCTGGACACCGTTGTCGGGCGAGGGCGCACAACGCCACGGGGGACGCTTCAACCGGCGCGGGGTCCCTGCGCTCTACACCTCTCTAGACCCTATGACGGCAATTCGTGAGGCGCAGCCGTTGGGCCGTTCCCTGCAGCCCATCACGCTGTGTGCCTACGAGGTCGATGCCGATCCCGTGTTCGACACGCGTGACAACTCTGAGCGGGCAGCGCTGAAGGTAGCCGATCCGGAACTCGCATGTCCGACCTGGGAAGCGGAAATGCTGGCAGGCCGGGCTCCGGCGTCACAGAGGCTTGCCGACCGCCTGATCGAAGCCGGTTACGTTGGGATGCTGGTCCGAAGCTTTGCCGTCGGGACCGGAATCGATGAACTCAATCTGGTGCTCTGGCGATGGAGCGCCGACCGGCCCAGCCGTGTGACCCTGATCGACGATGAAGCACGCCTTGTGCGTAACGGAGACCGGAACTGACAATCCGTGAACAAAACCGAGAAGTTCACCGCCGTCGGCCGCGGGCTCTTTGTTTGACTTTCCACCACGCCTCTGTTAGCTCGTACCCATCCTGGCAGCACGTGCTTGAGTCCTCCTGCCATCGAACACCGACTCCCCTCAGGACAATGATGATTGCGGCTTGCGCGCCCGTTTGGTGGTGCATATGAACCTGACGCGTATCAAGGGCTTCGCCGACGTTCTGCCCGGAAACGTGGAGACGTGGCAGCGCATCGAAAGGGCGGCCGAACGGGTATTTGCGAGCTACAACTTCAAGGAGATTCGCATACCCGTCCTCGAGAAGTCGGAGCTCTTTTCCCGTTCCCTGGGCGAGTCCACCGACGTCATCGAGAAGGAGATGTACACCTTCGCCGACCGTGACTCCCAGGCGACGCTGCTGAGCCTGCGGCCGGAGGGAACCGCCGGGGTGGTGCGGGCGTATGGCGAGGGCAAGCTCCACCAGGTGGAGCCGGTGCGCAAGCTCTACTATCTCGGCCCCATGTTCCGCCGGGAACGTCCCCAGAAGGGCCGGCTGCGGCAGTTCCACCAGATCGGCGCCGAGGTCTTCGGCCGCACCGATCCCTACGTCGACGCCGAGTTGCTGCTGTTGCTGCGGGACCTGTGGGAGGACCTCGGGGTGGCCGATACGGTCCTGGAGGTGAACTCCATCGGCTGCGCCGATTGCCGCCCGGGCTACCGCGCGGCGCTGGTGGCGTTCCTGGAGGAGCGCCGGGCCGAGCTGTGCGCCGACTGCGACCGCCGGCTGGGGACCAATCCCCTGCGCGTGCTGGACTGCAAGCGGCCGTCTTGCGGCGAGATCGTGAGCGCGGCGCCGTCGATCCTTTCGCATCTTTGTGACGACTGCCGGAGCCACTTCGACACGGTGCTGGATCTGCTCCAGGATCTCCGGCCGGAGCCGGTGGTGAACCCGCGCCTGGTGCGCGGCCTGGACTACTACTGCCGGACCACCTTCGAGTGGAAGGCCGGTTCGGGACTGGGGAGCCAGAACACCGTCGCCGCGGGCGGCCGCTACGACGGGCTGGTACAGTCCCTGGGAGGGCCGCCGGTGGCGGGCGTGGGCTTCGCCCTGGGGGTGGAGCGCCTGGCGCTGCTCCTGTCGGAAGCGGACACGGACGAGAGCGACGCGCCGCTGCTCTATCTCGCGTGGATGGGAGAGGAAGCCCAACGGTGGACGTTCGCCCTGGCCCACCGGCTGCGCCGGCGCGGTCGCCGGGTGGACCTGGAAGGCGAGGCCCGGAGCCTCAAGAGCCAGATGCGCCGGGCGGACAAGCAAGAGGCCAGCGTGGTGCTCATCGTCGGCCCCGACGAGATGGAGAAGGGCAGGGCACTGGTGCGCCACATGGCGACCAAGGAACAGACCGAGGTGGATTTTGCGGACGTTGAGGAAAGTCTCGGGTGAACACGTGAACGAGCGGAATGTGGATCTGATGGGCGATTGGCAGCGGAGCTGCCGCTGCGGCGAGCCGGGCGAGGGCGACGTGGGCCGGGAACTGACGCTGATGGGCTGGACCCAGTCCGTGCGGGACCACGGCGGTCTTCTCTTCATCGACCTGCGGGACCGCTCCGGCATGGTCCAGGTGGTGCTGAACCCCGAGGTGACGCCCGAGGCCCACGACAAGGCCAAGCGGGTGCGTTCCGAGGACGTGCTGGCGGTGCGCGGAACGCTGGTGCACCGGTCCGAGGAGACCGTGAATCCCAACATCGCCACCGGCGCGCTGGAACTGATGGCGCGGGAGCTGCGGGTGCTCAACCCGTCGCGGGTGCCGCCGTTTCCCGTCGACGACGAGGTCGAGCCCACCGAGACCAGCCGCTTCCGTTACCGCTATCTCGACCTGCGGCGCCCGCGCGGCCTGCGCCCCCTGGAGATCCGCCACCGGATGCTGTCCACCATCCGCAACCATCTGAACGACCTGTCGTTCATGGAGGTGGAGACCCCCGTGCTCACCAAGAGCACGCCCGAGGGCGCGCGCGACTACCTCGTTCCCAGCCGCATGCACCCGGGCAAGTTCTACGCGCTGCCCCAGTCGCCCCAGCTCTTCAAGCAGATCCTCATGGTGGGCGGCGTGGACCGCTATTTCCAGATCGTGCGCTGCTTCCGCGACGAGGACCTGCGCATGGACCGGCAGCCCGAGTTCACCCAGCTCGACATCGAGATGTCCTTTGTGCAGCCCGAGGACATCTTCGACATGGTAGAGGGCATGATGGCGCGGGTGTTTCGGGAGGTCCGTGGGGTGGAGCTGGAGACGCCGTTCCGGCGCTTGAGTTGGGAGGAGGCCATGGGGCGGTACGGCACGGACAAGCCCGACCTGCGCTTCGGCCTGGAGCTGGTGGAGCTGTCGGACACGTTCCGCGACTCCAAGGTTGCCATCTTCACGCGCGCCCTGGCGGCCGGCGGTATCGTCAAGGGCCTGCGGGCGCCTGGGGCCGGCGACCTGTCGCGCAAGGAACTGGACGATCTCACCGAGCTGGTGGGCCGTTACGGCGCCAAGGGCCTCGCCTGGATCAAGGTCACCGACAGCGACTGGCAGTCGCCGCTGACGAAGTTCCTGAGCGAGGCGGAGAAGGACGCGCTCCGCGATCTCACCGGGGTGCAGCCCGGCGACGTCATCTTCATGCTCGCGGACGACTTCGACGTCGTCAACGAGGGCCTTGCCAACCTGCGGCTGGAGATGGGCCGGCGCCTCGGCCTCGTGCAGGAGGGCGTCCAGGCGTTCGCATGGGTCCTCGACTTCCCGCTGGTGGAGTGGAGGAAGGCCGAAGGCCGCTACACCGCCGTGCACCACCCGTTCACCGCCCCGCGGGAGGAAGACCTGCCGCTGCTGGAATCCGACCCCGCCCGGGTGAAGTCCCGCGCCTACGACCTGGTGCTCAACGGCATGGAACTGGGCGGCGGCAGCATCCGGATCCATTCCCCCGAACTGCAACGGCAGGTGCTGTCGCTGCTCGACGTGAACCCCGACACCGTGGAGGACCAGTTCGGCTTCCTCCTGGAAGCCCTGGATCTCGGCGCACCCCCGCACGGCGGCATCGCCTTCGGCGTCGACCGGATGGCCATGCTGCTGAGCGACTCGCCGGCGATTCGAGACGTCATCGCGTTTCCGAAGAGCCAGCGCGCGGTGTGCATGCTGACGGAAGCGCCCACCGCGGTGGACCCAAGACAGCTTGGGGAGTTGCAGATCCGGACGTTGGCTGGGGACTAGACCGAATTGGACCGAACGCCGTTCGTTGACATTTATCGATTGGTCCAATACCGTGCCAACTCGGTGAGGTAGGTCAGCGTCGTGAGATCGGGCATGCGGTCCATGTAGACGTGGCCGCGCAGGTGGTCCACTTCGTGCTGGATGACGCGTGCGTGGAAACCCTCGGCGACGAAATCCAGCGCGTGGCCGTCCCGGTCCAGCGCGGTCACTCGCAGGCGCTTGTAGCGGGGCACCCGGCCGCGGATCTCGGGGATGCTCAGGCAGCCCTCCCAGTCGTCTTCCGTTTCGTCATCCAGCGGTACGATCTCGGGGTTGACGAGGACGGACAGGGGCACGGCGTCCTTGCCGGGGTAACGGGCGTTGTCCGCCACTTCCAAAACCGCCACCTGCATGGATTCGTGGACCTGGACCGCGGCCAGGCCCACCCCCTGGTACTCGCGCATGGTGACGACCATGTCGTCGATGAAACGCTGGAAATCCGCCTTACCTACGATTTCAGCGGGAACCGCGCGGGCCGGCCTGCGCAGCACGGGATTGCCCAGGCGGGCGACCTTGAGAATGGCCATGCGGCCTTGGTAGCACGGGGATTTCCGCACCTTCAAGCCGCCTTTCCCGTTCGGCCAAGGCCCTCTTGAAGTCGACAGCCCCCGGTTCCTTTGGGCGACAGGATGGGTGTTTGACAACATGGACGCTTTAGGTCTATGTTTGATTCACGACGTTCCACGTACGGAAGAACTCCCGGGAGTTCTGAACCAAAGCTCTGAAACAACCTCGTCAGGGGATCCAGCATGCAAGAATCCGCTGTGAATTCCGTCAGGGCCACGGCCGACCGAAGCTCGCTGATGAACATCGGCAGGAAGGTCGACTATGCCGTGCGGGCGCTTTCGTATCTTGCGGCCCAACCGGAGCAGTGGGTGGTGGGCAGCAAGGAGATCGCCGCGCGACAGGACATTCCGACGCACTACATGTCAAAGATCATGAAGGATCTCGCGGCGGCGGGGCTGGTGCGGTCCCACATGGGCCGCAAGGGCGGCTTCAGCCTGGCGCGGTCTCCGGAGTCCATCAGCGTCAAGGAAGTCTACGAAGCCGTGGAGAGGCCGCTCAGCCTGATGGAGTGTCTGGACAATCACTGCTGTCCCTATGACACGGTGTGCACGCAGATTTCCGTGTGGGAGCGGGCGCAGATGCTGTTGGTGGAATTCCTGGCCGGAGTCTCCATCGGGAGTCTTGCCGACCGGGAGGGGCTCAAGGGGCGCTTGAACGGGCTGCACAGTTGAATTTTTGTAGGTCGAAGGCGGACCCATTGGGTCCATCTTCGGACGGATGAAGGACATGGCGAAAACGGAACTGGATAGCGAACTGGTCGGAAGCGAGTACAAGTACGGCTTCGTTACCGACATCGAGGCGGAACACGTCCCGCCGGGCTTGAGCGAGGACGTGGTGCGGCTGATCTCGGCGAAGAAGGGCGAGCCGGAGTGGCTGCTGGACTGGCGGCTCAAGGCCTACCGCTACTGGACGAAGCTCGAGAAGTCGGAGGCGGAGCCCAAGTGGGCCAACGTGCATTATCCGCCCATCGACTACCAGGACATCATCTACTACTCGGCGCCCAAGACGAACAAGGACGGCCCCCAGAGCCTGGACGAGGTGGACCCGGAGCTGTTGGCCACCTACGACAAGCTGGGTGTGCCGCTGCACGAGCGCGAGGCCTTGGCTGGAGTGGCGGTGGACGCGGTGTTCGACAGCGTGTCGGTGGCCACGACCTTCAAGGACAAGCTGGCGGAGATGGGCATCATCTTCTGTTCGTTTTCCGAGGCCGTCCGGGAGCATCCCGAGTTGGTGCGCCAGTACCTGGGCTCGGTGGTGCCCTACAGCGACAACTTCTTCGCGTCGCTCAACTCCGCGGTCTTCAGCGACGGGTCGTTCTGCTACGTGCCCAAGGGCGTGCGCTGCCCCATGGAGCTGTCCACCTACTTCCGCATCAACGCGGCGCAGACGGGCCAGTTCGAGCGCACCCTGATCGTCGCCGACGCGGGCAGCTACGTCAGCTACCTGGAGGGCTGCACCGCGCCCATGCGCGACGAGAACCAGTTGCACGCCGCGGTGGTGGAGCTGGTGGCGCTGGAGGACGCGCAGATCAAGTACTCGACGGTGCAGAACTGGTACCCCGGCGACAAGGACGGCAAGGGCGGCATCTACAACTTCGTCACCAAGCGCGGCAAGTGCGCCGGGCGGAAGTCGAAGATCTCGTGGACCCAGGTGGAGACGGGCTCGGCCATCACCTGGAAATACCCGAGCTGCATCCTGCAGGGGGACGACTCGGTGGGTGAGTTCTACTCGGTGGCCGTGACCAACAACCGCCAGCAGGCGGACACCGGCACCAAGATGCTCCACGTGGGCAAGAACACCCGTAGCACCATCATCTCCAAGGGGATCTCGGCGGGCCACGGCCAGAACAGCTACCGCGGCCTGGTGAAGGTGCTCAAGGGCGCCGACAACGCGCGCAACTACTCCCAGTGCGACTCCCTGCTCATGGGCAGCGAGTGCGGCGCGCACACGTTCCCGTACCTGGAGGTGAAAAACAACTCGGCGCACATCGAGCACGAGGCCTCCACCTCCAAGATCGGCGAGGACCAGATCTTTTACTGCCGGCAACGCGGCATCAAGGAAGAGGACGCCGTCTCCATGATCGTCAACGGCTTCTGCCGCGAGGTCTTCCGGGAGTTGCCCATGGAATTCGCCGTCGAGGCCCAGCGGCTGCTGGACGTGAGCCTCGAGGGCAGCGTCGGCTGACGCCGTCTTTAGACCATTTCGGATGTAGACAATGCTTGAAGTTCGCAACCTGCATGCGCGCGTGGAGGGGAAGGAAATCCTCCGCGGCATCGACCTGACGGTAAAGGCGGGCGAGGTCCACGCCATCATGGGCCCCAACGGCTCGGGCAAGAGCACGCTGGCCCAGGTGCTGGCGGGCCGGGACACCTACGAGGTCACCGAGGGGGAAGTCCTCTACAAGGACCAAGCTCTGTTGGAGATGGCGCCGGAGCTGCGCGCCGTCGAGGGCCTCTTCCTGGGCTTCCAGTATCCGGTGGAGATCCCCGGTCTCAACAGCCTCTACTTCCTGCGCGCGGCGGTGAATGCGGCGCGTGCCCACCGTGGCGAGGAGGAGCTGGACGCGGTGGACTTCATGGCCCTCGCCAAGGAGAGGATGAAGACGGTGGAGATGGGCGAGGACCTGTTACGCCGTCCGGTCAACGCGGGCTTCTCCGGCGGCGAGAAGAAACGCGCCGAGATCTTCCAGATGACCATGCTGGAGCCCACCCTGGCGATCCTGGACGAGACCGATTCCGGCCTTGACATCGACGCGCTGAAGGTGGTGTCCCACGGCATCAACCTGTTCCGCGGGCCGGAGCGCGCCCTCATTCTGGTGACGCACTATCAGCGGCTGCTCGACTACGTGGTGCCCGACGTGGTCCACGTGATCCACAACGGCCGGCTGGTGAAGTCCGGCGGCAAGGAGCTGGCGCGGGAGCTCGAGGACACCGGTTACTCCTGGGTGGAGGAGACGGCCGGCCCGGGAAGCGGAGCATGACCGGGACGACGGCCGAGCAGCAGGGCTACCTCGAGGACTTCGAGAAGCTCGCGGCGCGCGCCTCGCGCAACGGCGGCGCCTGGGTCGGCGACCTGCGCCGCGGGGCCATGGAGCGCTTCCGCTCCCTGGGATTCCCCACGACGCGCGACGAGGAGTGGAAGTACACGAGCCTGGAGGCGCTGCGGCGGGCGCGCCTGCGCACGGTGGACGCGCCGGCGTCGATACCGGCCGGTGGGTTTGACCCGTTCGATGCCGGCGGATGGGAGCGTTACGAGTTGGCGTTTCCGTGGACCGGCAAGGAGGCGACCCGCCCGGAGGCGAGCGACGGGCAGGACGAGGACCTCTTCGTCGGCCGCCTGGCGGAGGCCGTGGAGCAGCGGCTCCCGTGGGTGGAAGCGCACCTCGGGCGTCACGCCGACTATGACGGACACGCGCTCCGTGCGCTCAACACGGCCTTCGTCGAGGACGGCGGCGCGGTTCGGGTGGGGCGTGGGCGAACCCTCGACAGGCCGGTCCACCTGGCCTTCCGCGCGGACCCCGCACAGGCGCCCGACCGCATCGTGCATCCGCGCACGCTGGTGGTGGTGGGCGCGGGCAGCCGGCTCACGCTGGTGGAAACCTACGCGGGCTCTGGCGACGCGGTCTACTGCACCAACGCCGTCACCGAGATCGTCCTGGAGGACGACGCCGAGCTGGACCACTACCGTCTGGTGCGCGAGGGCGGCGGGACGTTCCATATCGGAACGGTGCAGGTGCACCAGGCACGCAACAGCCGCTACCGCTCGCATTCGGTGACCACGGGCGGCGCCATCACGCGCGTGGAGTTGAACGCGCTGCTCGATGGCGAGGGCGCGGACTGCATGCTGCACGGACTCTACGTCGCCGCCGGCGCGCAGCACGTGGACAGCCGCACGGCCATCGAGCACGCCAGGCCCCACGGCACCAGCCGCGAGCTGTACAAGGGCGTGCTCAACGATCGGGCACGGGCGGTGTTCAACGGCAAGATCGTGGTGCGTCAGGAGGCGCAGAAGACCGACGCGCGGCAGTCCAACCGGAACCTGATGCTGTCGAGGGACGCGGAGATCGACAGCAAGCCGCAGTTGGAAATCCTGGCCGACGACGTGCGCTGCGCCCACGGCACCACCATCGGCCAACTGGAAGAGGACGAAATGTTCTACCTGCGCTCACGCGGGCTGAACGCGGCAGTGGCCCGGAAGCTGCTCGTGCACGGCTTCGCCAGCGAGATCCTCGACGGCGTCGCCATCGAGCCCTTGCGGGACGGGCTGACGAGCCGGGTGCTCGCGGAGTTGGGCGCATGACGGCAATGGAGCGGGCGTCCCGAGCGTAGCGAAGCGAAGTCGAAGGATTGATCCGGTTCTTTTCGAGAAGGAGCATGGAACAGGTCAGGACCACAGGTTGGAACGGGATGGAGGACGGCTTCGACGTGGCGCGGGTGCGCGAGGATTTTCCGATCCTCGGCGAGAGCGTCCACGGCAAGCCCCTGGTCTACCTCGACAACGCGGCCACGGCGCAGAAGCCGCGGTCGGTGATCGAGCGCGTGGCACACTACTACGAAACCGAGAACTCCAACATCCACCGCGGCGTGCATCGCCTGAGCGAGCAGGCCACCCGCGCCTACGAGGACGCCCGCGGTGCGGTTCGGCGTTTCCTCAACGCGGCGGAGGACCGGGAGATCGTGTTCGTGCGCGGCGCCACCGAGGCCATCAACCTCGTGGCCCGGTGCTACGGCGGCGCCAACCTGGAGGCGGGGGACGAGGTGATCATCTCCGCCATGGAGCACCACTCCAACATCGTGCCGTGGCAGCTCATCTGCCAGGAGAAGGGCGCGCTCCTCCGGGTCATTCCGGTGGACGACCGCGGCGACGTCGTCATGGAGGCGTATCACCGGCTGCTGGGGCCGCGCACCCGCATCGTGGCGTTGCCGCACGTGTCCAACGCCCTGGGCACGGTGAACCCCATCAAGGAAATGATCGCGGAGGCACACCGGGCGGACATCCCGGTGCTCATCGACGGCGCCCAGGGGGCGCCCCACGCCGCCGTGGACGTGCGCGACCTGGACTGCGACTTCTACGCCTTCTCCAGCCACAAGCTCTACGGCCCCACCGGTGTCGGCGTGCTCTATGGGAAGGCCGGGCTGCTGGAGGCCATGCCGCCCTACCAAGGGGGCGGCGACATGATCCTCACGGTGAGCTTCGAGGCCACCGAGTACAACGCGCTGCCCTACAAGTTCGAGGCCGGCACCCCGAACATCGCCGGGGTCATCGGCCTGGGCGCGGCCGTCGAGTACCTCACCGGCCTGGGCGTGGAGGCGGTGGCGGCCCACGAGGACCGGGTGTTGGCCTACGCGCTGGAGCGGCTCACGCGCATACCGGGGCTGCGGCTCATCGGCACGCCCGCGCGCCGGGCGTCGCTGGTGTCGTTCGTCTTCGGCGACGTGCACGCCCATGACATCGGCACCATCCTGGACCAGGAGGGCGTCGCCGTGCGCACCGGCCACCACTGCGCCATGCCCGTGATGGACCGGTTCAACGTGCCCGCCACGGTGCGCGCGTCGTTCGCGTGCTACAACACCGAGGCCGAGGTGGAGGTGCTGGCCGAGGGACTCGAGAAGGTAAGGAGGCTGTTCGACGGTGTCTGACCTGAGGGACCTCTACCAGGAGCTGATCCTGGACCATAACCGCAAGCCGCGGAACTTCGGGCCGCTGGCCGATGCCAACCGCAGTGCCCGGGGCGTGAACCCGCTGTGCGGCGACAAGGTCGCGGTCCATCTGCGCGTGGAGGACGGCCGCGTGGCGGGCGTCAGCTTCGAGGGCACGGGTTGCGCCATCTCCATCGCCTCCGCCTCGGTCATGACCGAGAGCCTGAAGGAGCGGAGCTGCGACGATGCCAAAGAGCTGTTCGAGCGGTTTCACCAGATGGTGGCGACCGACAACGGCGGCGGCATCGACGGCCCCGGCCTGGGCAAGCTGGAGGCGTTCGCGGGCGTACGCGACTATCCGGCGCGGGTGAAGTGCGCTACGCTGGCATGGCACACGTTGTGCGCGGCCTTGGACGGCGAGGACAAGGCCGTGAGCACCGAGTAGGGCGGCGCAAGCCGGACCGGGAGACATTCGTGGAAAGCGTTGCGGAGCAGAAGGACATCGAACGGCGCGCCATCGAGGCGATACAGACCTGCTACGACCCCGAGGTGCCGGTGAACATCCACGAAATGGGCCTGATCTACGGCGTGGAAGTGGACCCCCTCGGAGAGGTGACGGTCACCATGACTCTCACCGCGCCCAACTGCCCGGCGGCCCAGTCCCTTCCCGCGGAGGTGGAAGAGAAGGTGCGGGCAGTGGACGGCGTTACGGACGTGCATGTCGACATCGTCTGGGAGCCGCCCTGGGACCCCAGCCTCATGTCGGACGCGGCCAAGCTTCAGCTCGGGATGCTGTGACCCTTGTGCCCTGCGTTCCAGGAAGAGTACTTGTACAGCAGGCGGTGCCAAAACTCGTGAGAGAGGGACCTTACGAGACGTCGTTCCCCACCCCTGGATTCCCGCTTTCGCGGGAATGACGCGTCGTAAGGCCCTACCGGCTCCGAGCAGAACTTCCGAAGACACATGGATGAAGCCAACGAGCAGATGGCGGTGCGCCGCCAGAAGGTGGCGCAGCTCCAGGCGCAGGGCCTACCCGTCTATCCCAACGACTTTCGCCCCAGCCACACGGCGGGGGACGTCCGCGAACGGCACGGCGACCTCGACGCGGCCGCGCTGGAAGCGTTGACCGAAGAGTTCACGCTGGCGGGGCGCATCCGCGCGCACCGGCCCCACGGCAAGGCGGCGTTCTTCGAACTGGAGGACCGCACCGGCAGGCTCCAGGTCTACGCGCGCAAGGACAAGCTCGGAGACGAGGCCTACGCGCGCGTGCGCGCGGCCGACGTGGGCGACGTTGTCGGCGTGGCGGGCCGGCTGTTCCGCACCCGCACCGACGAGTTGACCATCGAGGCGCGGGAAGTCCGGCCGCTGAGCAAGTGCATCCGCCCGCTACCGGAGAAGTGGCACGGCTTGAAGGACGTGGAGACCCGCTACCGGCAGCGCTACGTGGACCTGATGGTGAACCCGGACGTGCGCGAAGTTTTCCGCAACCGCTCGCGCATCATCTCGCTCATACGCCGTTTCCTGGAGCAGCGCGGCTTCCTCGAGGTCGAGACCCCCATGATGCAGTCCATGGCGGGCGGCGCGGCGGCCAAGCCCTTCGTGACGCACCACAACGCCCTGGACCTGGACCTCTACCTGCGGGTGGCGCCGGAGCTGTTCCTCAAGCGCCTGCTGGTGGGCGGGCTGGAGCGCGTCTTCGAGCTCAATCGCAACTTCCGCAACGAGGGCCTGTCCACGCGCCACAACCCCGAGTTCACCATGGTGGAGTTCTACCAGGCCTACGCCGACTACCGCGACATGATGGAGCTCACCGAGGAGCTGTTCGTGGAACTGGCGCAGGCCGTGCGCGGGAGCCTGCGCATCCCGTGGGGCGAGCACGAGGTGAACCTGGAGCGGCCCTGGCAACGGCTTTCCCTGACCGAGGGCGTGGCGCGCCATGCCGGTGTGGAAGCGTCGGAGCTGGCGAGCGTGGAGGTCCTGCGCAAGCTCGCCGAGCGGCATTCCCTCAAGGTCGACCCGAAGCTCGGTCGCGGCAAGCTCCTGGTGGAGCTGTTCGAGCATCTGGTGGAGCCGCGCCTGATCCAGCCCACGTTCGTCATCGGCTATCCCCTGGAGGTGTCGCCGCTGGCGCGCCGGAACGAGGCGGACCCGGAGTTCGTGGATCGTTTCGAGCTTTTCATCGGCGGCAGGGAGCTGGCCAATGCCTTCTCCGAGCTCAACGACCCGGCCGACCAGCGGTGCCGCTTCGAGGAGCAGGCGGCGGCCCGGCGGGCCGGCGACGACACCGCCTGCGAGGTGGACGAGGATTACGTGCGCGCCCTGGAGTACGCCATGCCGCCGGCGGCGGGCGAGGGCATCGGCATCGACCGCCTGGTGATGCTTCTGACCGACTCCCCCTCGATCCGCGACGTCATCCTCTTCCCGCTGCTGCGTTCCTGACCATGCCGTACGAGTTGTTCGTAGGGCTGCGTTATCTGCGGGCCCGGCGCAGCGAGCGGTTCATCTCCCTGCTCACCGTCATTTCCGTGCTCGGAGTGATGATCGCGGTGGTCACCCTCAACGTGGTGATCGCGGTGATGACCGGCTTCGAAGAGGTGCTGCGCGACCGGCTCCTGGGTCTCAACGCTCACGTGCTCCTGGTCCGGCCGGCCAGCTATCTGCGGGGCTACGACGAGCTCGCCCAACGCGTCGGCGAGCGCGACGACGTGGTCTCGGCCGCGCCCATGCTCACCGGGCATATCATCCTCACCTCCCGAAGCCGGGTTTCGGGTGTGGTCGTTCGCGGCATCGATCCGGACCGTTCCAGCGTGGAGCTTGAAGAACACCTGCGGGAGGGACGCCTGGACGGTCTGAAGACGCGCACCCCGGTGACGGTGGACGGCCGGGAACTGCGGCTCCCGGGCATCATCATCGGCGACCGGCTCGCGGAACAGCTCCGGGTGGGTTTGGGCGACGCGCTGCAGGCGGTGTCGCCCATCGGCAGTCCCACCGCCGTGGGCATCATCCCGCGCATCCGGCGCTTCGCCGTGGCCGGCATCTTCGATTCGGGCATGCGCGAGTATGACAGCGGTTTGGCGTTCCTCGGTCTCCCGGCGGCCCAGGACTTCTTCGGCGTGGGCAAGGTGGCCACCAGCATCGAGATCACCGTCACCGACGTGGGCAACGCCGTGGCCATTGCCGCCGGCATCCAGGAGGATGTCGGCGAACGCTACCGGGTGGAGGACTGGACGCGCCTGTGGCCCAACCTGTTCGCCGCGCTGCGCCTGGAGAAGACGGTGTATTTCCTGGTGCTCCTGCTGATGGTGCTCATCGCCGCCTTCAACATCGTCTCGACCCTCATCATGGTGGTGATGGAGAAGCGCAAGGACATCGCGGTGCTGCGCTCCATGGGGGCTTCCCGCGGCAGCATCCGCTGGATCTTTCTGTTGAAGGGTTGGATCATCGGCGCCGCCGGCACCGTGCTGGGCGTGGTGGTCGGCTACGTGCTCGCGCGGCTCATCGAACGCTACCAGTTCATCGATCTGCCCGAGGACGTCTTCGTGGTCTCCACGGTGCCGGTGAGCATCTCGCCGCTCTATTTCGCCCTGGTGGCGCTGGCCTCCCTTGTCATTTGCTGTCTCGCCAGCATCTACCCGGCGCGGCAGGCGGCGCGGCTTCATCCCGTGGACGTGATCCGTTACGAGTAGTCGGCCATGGCGGCGCTGATCGAAATACGCGGACTCGTCAAGTCCTACACCAGCGGCGACCGGCGCGTGGACGTGCTCGCGGACCTCGACCTGGCGCTGGAACAAGGCGAGCGGCTCGCCATCATCGGCGAGTCCGGCGTGGGCAAGAGCACGTTGCTGTACATCATCGGCACCCTCGACCAAGCCGATCGGGGCACGCTGCGCTACGAGGGACGGGACGTCACCGGCTGGAGCGACGACGAGATCTCCGCCCTGCGCAACCGCGTCATCGGCTTCGTCTTCCAGCTTCATCACCTGCTCCCCGACTTCAACGCCCTGGAGAACGTCATGATGCCGGCCCTGATCGCGCGCTGGGACCGGCCCCGCGCGCGCGCCTCCGCCCTGGAGTTGCTGGACGCGGTGGGCCTGGCTCACCGGCTGACGCACCGGCCCGGGGAGTTGTCCGGCGGGGAGCAGCAGCGGGTGGCGATTGCGCGCGCGCTGATCCTTGGACCGCAGCTCATGCTCGCCGACGAGCCCACGGGCAACCTGGATCCCGGGACCGCGGGCGAGATAGAGGATTTGCTGTGCGGTCTCAACGAAGAGCGCGGTCTGGGCTTGATCGTCACGACCCACAACCGTCATCTCGCGGGACGCATGAACCGGCGGCTCGAACTGCGCGAGGGGCGCCTGTTCGAGCTCTCGGAATGATCGCCGGAGCCTCGTGCGCGGCGCCGCGCCAGGGCCTCCAGGTGTTTACGGCCCTTCGGAATTGCTTTACAACGGCCGGTGAACTTGCTAGCAGGACATTGCACGATACATGCCTTTTTCGGCGTATTGACTCATGCGAATTACAATTGGGGGAAGAATCGCCACGGTCCTTGTGGCCGGGATGTGTTGTATTGCCGGTTGGCATGGGCTGGCCGTCGCCCAGTCCCAGGTCAGCGAGGTCCGCGTCGCGGGCAACCTGAGGGTGGAGGAGGACGCCATCCGGCTGAGCATCGAGACCCAGCCGGGGCAACCGTTCGACGCCGAGATGGTGAACCGGGACGTCAAGGCCATCTACCGCATGGGTCTTTTCGACGACGTGAGCGCCGACTTCTCCGCCGCCGGCGTTCTGACCTACACGGTCAGGGAACGCCCGTACGTGAGGGAGGTCCGGATCGTGGGCAACGACCAGGTGTCCACGGACGACATCGAAGCCGCCCTGGGCGTCCAGCTACGCACGGCCCTGGACAACGCGCGTTTGCAGGAAGGACTGCAGCGGGTGCTGCGCCTCTATGGCGAAGCCGGCCACGTCAATACCCGTGTCGACTACCGGCTGACCCCGGCCGAGAACAATCAGACCACCGTGACCCTGACCATCGTCGAGGGCGAGACGTTGCTGATCCACAAGATCACTCTCGAGGGCAACCGGGCCTTCTCCGACGACGAATTGAAGGATGTCATGGATACGAAGGAGCGGTGGTTCATCCCCTTCACCAGCCGCGGCCGCCTGGATCCGGACGTCCTTACCAACGACACCACGCAGTTGTCGGCCTTGTACTACGACCACGGGTTCGTGGACCACAAGGTCGACGAGCCCATCGTCCTGCCCCGGGGCGAAGGTCTGGATGTCGTGATCCGCATCCAGGAGGGCGAGCGCTACCGCGTCGGAGAGGTGAGGGTCGGCGGGGACATCGGCCGGACGCCGGAACGGCTCCTGGAACGGGTCAGCCTCACTTCGGGGCAGGTGTTCCGCCGGAGCCGCCTGCTCAACGACGTCACCGCACTGCAGGAACGCTACGCGGACCGCGGCTACGCGTTCGTTGAGGTGACTCCCCAGACACGTTTCAACGTCGAGGAGCGGCTGGTGAACGTGACCTACCTTGTCAAGCAGGGGCCGCTGGTCTACTTCGACGAGGTGAGAATCGCGGGCAACGTCAAGACCCGGGACAAGGTGATCCGGCGGGAGCTCGAAGTGGCGGAAGAGACACGGTTCTCCTCCGCGAGGGTCAGGGAGAGCCGCAACTCCCTGTTGCGCACGGGTTTCTTCAAGGACGTCACCGTGTCCACGGAGAAGGCCGAGCGGGATGACCGGATCAACCTGCTGGTGAAAGTGGAGGAAGCGCCCACCGGTGCCTTCAGCGTGGGCGCGGGCTACAGCACCGCCAGCGGGTTCTCCTTCCGCACCTCCCTGGAGGAACGCAACCTCTTCGGCACCGGACGGCGAGTGTCCGCGGACCTCACGTTGAGCAGCACCGACCAGGACATCGTCCTGGGTTACGTGGAACCGCGCATTTTCGACACCCGAACGGATCTCGGTTTCGACGTTTTTCACACGACCGCCGAATACGCCACCTGGACCAATCAGCGCACGGGTTTCGCCACCCGGGTCAGCACTCCCTTGCGCTACGTCCGTCTGCCGTACTTCGGGCGTCGCGCGGACGTCTGGCGGGGCGATGACCCGGACGTGGAGCCCGGATTCTCCGTTCTGGACCACCTGCACGGTGGGATAGGCTACACGTTCTTCCGTTCCAAGGTCACGGACGTGGGGGAGGACGCGCCGCGGAGCATCGAGGAGGGCGAATCCACCACGAGTGCGGTCACCCCGAGGCTTTCCTACGACACCCGCAATCACTTCTTCTCCCCCACCGCGGGGACGCGCTCCTCGCTGTCCATCAAGCTGGCCGGACTTGGGGGAGATAACCGCTTCGTCCGCAGCGATTTGTCCGTCGGCTGGTACTATCCCATTCTCGCGAATTTCGACTGGGGCAAGAGCTTCGCCTTGCTGCTCGGAGGCCGGATCGGCTACGGAGACTCCTGGACGGAACGGGAACTGCCGCTGTTCGAACGCTACTTCGCGGGTGGCATCAATTCGGTGCGCGGTTACGAGTATCGTACCCTGGGCCCGCGAGAATGCCCCAGGGACACGCCCGACACGCCCGACACGTCCGATTGTGACGCCGAAGTCGTGGGCGGCAACAAGCTGCTCATCCTCAAGACCGAGTTGCACTTTCCGATCGCGAATCAATGGGGATTCCGGGGCTCTCTCTTTTTCGACCAGGGGCAGGCGTTCGGCCCCTCCGAGAATATCCGTATCGAGGACTTGAGGCGCTCGGTGGGGTTGGCGATGCGGTGGCAGTCGCCCATCGGTCCGGTTAGACTGAGTTGGGCCTTCCCGGTGAACGCGGAGCCGACCGATCGCAAGGAGCTTCTCGGATTCGCGTTTGGAGCGCTCGGCGGTTTTTGACGGCGCCGGTGGGCCGAGCCGCATTTTTGAGCTTTAGTCTTTCTGGAGGTTACGGTGACCCGAGTCTGCCTGGTTCTCTTGTCGACGCTGCTGCTGACCCCCGCGTGGGGCCAGGAACTCAAGGTCGGGTTCGTCAATCTTCAGAGGGCCATCAGCTTGTCCGAGCGCGGCAAGAGTGCGCGCGCGCAGTTTCGGGCCTCGGTCAAGGACAAGCAGGACGCATTGCGGAAGGAGCAACAGGCCATCGAGAAGGAGCAGCGGGACTTGCAGAAGCAGGGCGTCCTGATGAAGGAAAGCGAGAGGGCCAAGGCGCAGCTCCGCTTCCAGCGCCGCGTGCGCGACTACGAACGCGACAAGCGCGACATGCAGGAGGAACTGGCCCTCAGGGAACGCGAGGTCACCGACGGGATCCTGAAGGAACTGCAAAAGATCATCGCGGAACTGGGCAAGACCGGGAAGTTCACCATGATTCTCGAACGGGGCCAGCTTCTCTACACGGACAAGGGAACCGACGTCACCGATGACGTGATCAAGCTTTACAACGAGCGCTTTCGGAAGACGGCCGACAAGGACAGGTGACCACCTCAGGCAAATCGCTCGCGGACCTCGCCGAGTTCGTCGGCGGACGGGTGGTCGGTGACGCGGACGTGACCATCGAGAGGGTGTCCTCCATCGAGGATGCCGGCCCGGGGGACATCACTTTCCTGACCCACCCACGCTACCGGCGCCATATGGCCGCCTGCAAGGCCGGCGCGGTCATCGTGGCCCATGACCTGCGCACGGACACCTCGCTCAACCTTCTTCGCGTCGAGGATCCCCACCGGGCATTCGCGCGGATTCACGCCTTGTTCAATCCCCCGGCCGTGCACGCGGCGGGCGTCAGCCCCTTGGCCGCGGTCGATCCATCCGCTGTCGTTGAACCGAGCGCCAGCCTCTATCCTCACTGCCACGTGGGCAAGGACGCCCGGGTTGGAGAGGGGACCGTTCTCATGCCGGGTGTGTCCGTCGGAGCGGGGACGCGGCTCGGCCGTGGTTGCGTGTTGCATCCCAACGTGACGGTGGCGGCGGGCTGCCGGATCGGCGACGGCGTCATTGTTCACGCGGGCGTGGTCATCGGCAGCGACGGCTTCGGCTACGTGGGCCACGGTCCACGGCGCCTCAAGGTGCCGCAGGCCGGGATCGTGGAGATCGGCGACAACGTGGAGATCGGCGCCAACACCACCATCGATCGGGCGACCATCGGCAGCACTCGCATCGGCGCGGACACGAAGATCGATAATCTCGTGCAGATAGGGCACAATGTGGTGATCGGCGAACGCTGTCTGATCGTCGCCCAGACAGGCATCGCGGGCAGCGCGGTGGTGGGCGACGACGTGGTGCTCGCCGGACGGGTAGGCGTGAGCGACCACGTGGAGATCGGCTCCCGGTCGGTGATCGGACCCAGGAGCACCATTGTGCAATCGGTGCCGCCCGGTTCCATGCTCTCCGGGCTGATCACGGCCGCGCCGCACAAGGAGTGGCTCAGGGTGATCCGGCTCCTGCCGAAGCTGCCCTCGCTTTGGCGTCGGGTCGCCGAGATCGAGCGAGCCTTGCGTTTGACGGCCTCTACGGAGGACAAGGAGGTCCCGTAGCGAAATGATCGACGTAACCGAGATACGCAAGCTGATCCCGCATCGTTATCCGTTCCTTCTGGTGGATCGAATCGTGGAGCTCGAGCCCGACCGGCGTATCGTGGGCATCAAGAACGTCAGCATCAACGAGAGCTTCTTCCAGGGCCACTTTCCCGACAAGCCCATCATGCCGGGCGTGCTGATCTGCGAAGCCATGGCGCAGGTGGGCGCCATCTTCGCGCGTTGCAGCGACCAGTTGTCGGACAAGGTCTTCGTCCTCACCGGCCTCGACCGGGTGAAGTTCAAGCACCCGGTGGAGCCGGGCGATCAGTTGCGTATCGAGTTGGAAATCCTGCGGCGGCGCAAGCACTATTGGCGCCTTGGCGCGCATGCGACGGTGGACGGAAAGCGCGTGGCGGAGGCGGAATTGTCCGCCATGGAGATGCCCGTGTGACCTGCGCGCGGCGCTGAGGGGAGGAGCATGGTCCGGGTGCATCCCACCGCTGTGGTGCATGCGGGCGCGGAGCTCGACGACGACGTCGAGATCGGGCCGTACACGGTCGTCGGCTCGGGGGTGAGCGTCGGCAGGGGCACGCGCATCAAGTCTCACGTGGTGGTGGAAGGGAACACGGCCCTCGGCCGGGACAACGTCATCCACCCGTTCGCCACCGTGGGTTCCGTTCCGCAGGACCTCAAGTACCAGGGCGAGGACAGCCGCTTGGTCGTCGGTGACGGCAACGCCATCCGCGAATTCGTTTCCTTGAACCCCGGGACCCGCGGCGGCGGAATGCTCACCCGGGTGGGGCAACGGAACCTCTTGATGATGCAATGCCACATCGCCCATGACTGCATCGTCGGCGACGACAACATCGTCGCCAACGGGGCCATGCTCGGAGGCCACGTGCGGGTCGGAAACCGGACGGTCATCGGCGCCCTGGTGGGCGTTCACCAGTTCGTCGCCATCGGCAGCGGGGCCATCGTCGGCGCGGGCTCGATGGTCTCCAAGGACGTGCCGCCGTACTGCAACGCCACCGGGGACCGTGTGAAGCTGCGCGGTCTGAACGTCGAGGGGCTGCGGCGGCAGGGTTTCGACCAGAGCCGCGTGGCGGCACTGCGGCGCACGTACCGCATCCTCTTCCGGTCCGGGTTGCGGGTTCCGGAGGCGCTGGCGCGGGTGCGCGCGGAGGTGCCGCGAACCCGGGAAGTGGAGCAGATGATCGACTTCGTGGAAAGCTCCAGGCGGGGGATCTGCCGCTGAGCCGGATGGCGGAAATGCCGGCGGACCGGGTCGGGCTGATCGCCGGCAGCGGACGGTTCCCGTTGATATTCGCGCGCAACGCGCGACAGGCCGGGGTGCGCGTCATCGCGGTGGCGCACCATGGGGAAACGGACCCGGAGATCGAGCAGTTCGCGGCGGAGGTCACCTGGATCCGGGTAGGGCAGTTGGGGCGGATCATACGAACCTTCCACAAGGCCCACGTTCGTCACGCGGTCATGGCGGGCGGCATCCGCAAGGTCCGCATGTTCTCGAACTTCAGGCCCGATCCCAGAGGGCTGGCGTTGCTGGCGCGGATGCGGCGCCGGGACGACGACCACCTCTTGCGCGGGGTTGCCGGAGAGCTCGAGGGCGAGGGTATCCGGGTGGTCCCTTCAACGGTCTTCCTCGAACGCATCGTTCCCGGTACGCCTGGCGTATTGACCCGCACCGAGCCGAGCGCGCTGCAATGGCGGGACGTGCGTCTGGGAATCCCCATGGTGAAGACGCTCGGGCGCATGGGCATCGGTCAGACCCTGGTGCTGAAGGAGGGGGTCGTTCTGGCCGTGGAAGCCGTCGAGGGTACGGACGCCGCCATCCGCCGCGGCGGCGAGATCGTGGAGGGTTCCATCGTGGTGGTGAAGATGAGCAAGCCGGACCAGGACCTGCGCTTCGACGTGCCTGCCATCGGCCCGGGGACCATCGAGGTCCTGCGGGAAGCAGGGGGCGGCGTGCTCGCGGTGGAGTGTGAGCGGTCGATTCTGCTGGACAGGGAGGAGCTGCTGGCGGCCGCCGACGATGCGGGCATCGCCGTGGTCGCGGTGGCCTCGGAGCCGGAATGAGCAGGCAGGCCCCCATCGCGGTGGGTGTGATCGGCGTGGGCTACGCCGGCAGCCTCCATGCGGCCAAGTACGCGGCTTTGCCCTCCGCCGAGCTTGTGGCCGTGGCCGACGTCGACGAACGGCGCGCGCAAGAGGCCGGCGCACGCTACCGCGTGCCCGCGGTCACCGATTTCCGCCGAGTCCTCGAGCGCGTGCGTTGCGTGAGCATCGCGGTGCCGACGCAGCAACACTACCGGGTCGCTCGCGCTTGCCTGGAGGCGGGAGTCGATGTGCTCGTGGAAAAGCCCATCACCTCGACGGTGGCCGACGGTTGCGAGTTGGTGAAGACCGCGCGCCGCCACGGCCGCATCCTTCAGGTGGGACATCTGGAGCGCTTCAATCCGGTGGTGCGCGCACTCTCCTCGGTGATATCGGCGCCCAGGTTCGTGGAGTGCCACCGCTTGGCGCCGTTCATTGCCCGGGGCACGGACGTCGACGTGGTGCTGGACCTGATGATTCACGACATCGACGTGATCTCCAGCCTGGTGCACGCGCCCGTGGCTCAAATCGACGCCACCGGCGTCACCGTGCTTACGGACAAGCCCGACATCGCCAACGCGCGCATTCGTTTCGAGGACGGATGCGTCGCCAACGTCACGGCGAGCCGGGTGTCGGTGAAGCGCGAGCGCAAGATTCGCTTCTTTCAGCACGACGCCTACATCTCGCTGGACTATGACGCCAAGAAGGCGCAGGTGTACCGCATGGAGGACCGGAGCCGGGGCTGGGACGGCATCTCGGGCGAAACCATCGTGACCGAGGGCGGCGATGCCCTCCGGGACCAGATCGAGTCGTTTCTGGAATCGGTGGCTGCCCGCAGGGACCCGGTGGTGAGCGGAGAGGACGGGCTGCACGCCCTGCGCATCGCCTCTGCCATAAGCGAGCGCTTGTGATGACGAATCACGCATCCCCGGGGAAGCGGGCGGCCGAGGTGATGCTGGTGTGCGGGGAAGCCTCGGGCGACGCCCGCGGGGCCGAGCTGGTGCGGATCCTGAGGCGGCGCGACCCGACGGTGGAGGTTTTCGGCATGGGCGGCGCAGGCCTGCGCCAGGCGGGCATGAAGGTGGTGCACGACTTCGCCAAGGTGTCGGGCGTGGGGTTTTGGGAGGTGGTGGGCAGCTTGCGCCACGTTTGGCTGGCCTACCGGCTCTTGCGGCGCCTGTTGCTGAGCACGCGCCCGGCCCTGCTTATTCTCATCGACTTCCCGGAGTTCAACATGCGGTTGGCGCGCCTTGCGCGGCGCCACGGCATCACCGTGCTCTACTACATCAGCCCGCAGGTGTGGGCCTGGCGCCGCTACCGCATCCGCCAGCTCGCCGCTTGCGTCGACGCCATGGCCGTGGTGTTCCCGTTCGAGGCCGAGCTGTACAAGTCCTCGGGCGTGCCGACCGTCAACTTCGTCGGACACCCCCTCGTGGACGTCGTCAACCCGAGCCGGGAGCGCGACGCCAGCCTTCAAGGGCTGGGGCTGGAAGCCGCGAAGCTCACCGTGGCGATCATGCCCGGCAGCCGGGAGAAGGAAGTGGCCTCGCTCATGGGTCCCATGCTGGACGCGGCGCGGGGTCTGGCGCGCGAGCGCGAGGTCCAGTTCGTTGTGATACGGGCCAGCACCATCGAGCCCGGCGAGTTGGAGCGGGCCGTGGCGGAAGCCCCCTTCACCGTGCGCATCGCCGACGGCGACGCCTACAACGTGTTGGCGGCGGCGGACCTCGTGTGGGTGGCGTCCGGGACGGCGACCCTGGAGGCGGGTCTGCTCAAGAAGCCCATGGTCATCACCTATCGTTTGTCGCCCCTGAGCTATTGGCTGGGGCGTCTGCTCATTCGGGTGGAGCATATCGGCATGGTGAACATCATCGCCGGCGAACGGGTGGTGCCCGAGTTGATCCAGAGCGAGGTCACGGCCGAGGGGATACTGGCCGAGACCCGGCGTCTGCTCCGGCCGGAGGTCCACCGGGCGGTGGTGGCGAAACTCGAGGCGGTGCGCCGGCGCCTGGGTCCTCCGGGCGCTCCCGGACGGGTCGCGGACATGGCGATGCGGTTGCTGGCACGCGCCGGCACGGGAGCGCCGTCATGACGCCCTACCGGCGTTTGCTCTCATATCTGAGACCCTACGTGTGGCCGCACTTTTCGGGGGCGGTCGTGTGCATGCTGCTCTTCAGTGCCTCCACCGCCGCGCTTCCCTTCGTCGTGCGGGACATGGTGGACCGGGTTTTCGTGGACAAGGATCCCGGGATGCTGCTCTACGTCCCGCTCATGGTGGTCCTGGTCTTCGCGGTTCGCGCGGCGTCCAACTTCGGCCAGATCTATCTGATGGACTACGTCGGCCATCGGATCATTCGCGACCTGCGCTCGGCCCTGTGCGAGAAGCTCCAGTGGCTTTCGCTGGCCTACATCCATCGGAATCCCTCCGGCACGCTGCTGTCCCGGGTCACCAGCGACGTGAGCCTGGTGCGGGTCGCGCTTACCAGCTCTGTCGCCTCGCTGGCGCGCAATACGACCTCGGTGACGGCGTTGACGCTGGTGGCCTTCTACATGGACTGGGTGCTGGCGTCCATCGCCTTCGTGGCCTTCCCCGGGGCCGTCCTTCCGGTGCGGCGGCTCACGGGTCGCGTCCGTACGGCCACCCGGCGAAGCCAGGCCAGCACCGGCACCCTTGCCGCGATCCTTCAGGAGAGCCTGCAGGGGAGCCCCATCGTGAAGGCTTTCGGCATGGAGCAGTACGAGCTGGACCGCTTCAACCGCGAGAATCGAGAGGTCCTGCGCCACAGCATGAAGGCGAGCCGCGCCCGCGCCATCATTCCCTCGGCGATGGAGGTGCTGGCGTCTCTCGGCATCGCCGGCGTGCTCTGGTACGGGGGCAGCTCGGTCATGGCCGGCGGGCGCACCGCGGGCGAGTTCTTCGCCTTCATCACCGCCATGCTGCTGGCCTACGAACCCTTCAAGCACCTGAGCCGCACGCTGCCGGAGATCTATCAGGGCATCGCCGGGGGCGAGCGGATCTTCGACGTGCTGGACGCGCCGCTGGACATCGCCGACGACCCGGACGCCGTTCCCGCCGAACGGTTTTCCGATCGTGTCTCGTTTCGGAAAGTGACCTTCGGGTATGCGGGGGAGCCTGTCCTCAAGGACATCGACCTGGAGGTGCGGCGCGGTGAGACGGTGGCCCTGGTGGGTACGAGCGGCGCGGGCAAGACGACGCTCTCTGCCTTGCTGCCGCGTTTCTACGACGTCACATCGGGCGGCATCACCCTTGACGGGACGGACATCCGCAAGCTCACCGTCGCGTCGCTCCGGCGCCAGATCGCCATCGTCACCCAGCACACCTTCCTCTTCAATGACAGCGTCAGGAACAACATCTCCTACGGCGATCCCTCCAAGGGCATGGACGACGTCATCCGCGCCGCCAGGGCGGCTCATGCCCACGACTTCATCATGGAGTTGCCCGAAGGATACGATACCGTCATCGGAGAGTTGGGCATGAAGCTGTCCGGGGGACAACGGCAGCGCATCGCCATCGCCCGCGCCGTGCTCAAGAACGCGCCGATCCTTATCCTCGACGAAGCCACTTCCGCCCTCGACTCCGAGTCGGAGCGGCTCGTGCAGGATGCTCTCGACGCGCTTATGGAGAACCGCACCAGCCTCGTGATCGCCCACCGCTTGTCCACGATTCGCAACGCCACGCGCATCGTGGTCCTCGCCAAGGGCAGCGTCGTGGAGGAGGGCACTCACAAGGATCTGCTGGCCCAGCGGAAGGAATACAGCCGCCTCTATCAATTGCAGGCCGTCGAAGACAGCGCGACGGAAAGGAAATACCTGCACTGACGCCGGCCGCCCCTCCCACGCGGCCCGGTGGCGACGGACGGAGCCGGAACGGGTGTTGAGCCTCTACAATACCGTGTGGCACGCGGGCCTGTTGCTTGCGCTTGTGGCGTGGCCTTTGCTGTTCGTCCTCCCGCGGCGCCCCTACCGAGGCCTGCGCGAGCGCTTCGGCGTCTATCCGCCGGTGCTGCGCGACTCGCTCGCGGGTTCCCGCCCCATCTGGGTCCATGCCGCCTCCGTGGGCGAGGTACGTTCGGCCGCCGCGCTGCTTCAGTGCATCAAGGCGCGCTGGCCCGAACGCAAGCTCCTGCTGTCCACGGTCACCGCCACCGGCCGGCAGACCGGATGGGAAACCCTCCCCGACGTCGACGCCGTCACCTACCTGCCTCTGGACTTGCCATGGCTGGTCTCGGGCAGCCTTCGGCGGCTCCGTCCGGAAGTGATCATCGTGCTGGAGACGGAGATCTGGCCCAACCTCATTCACGCGGCGCACCGGCTGCGCATACCCCTGGTGGTGCTCAGCGGCCGCCTGTCGCCGCGTGGCGCGGCCCTCTTCAAGCGATTCCAACGGCTCTTCCGGCCCGTGCTGGAGCGAGTGTCCGCCTTCGGCATGCAGGACGACGAGAATGCCGCCCGCCTGCTGGATCTGGGCGTGGATCCGGCCCGGGTGACGGTGACGGGCTCCCTGAAGCACGCTCCGCACGTGCCGGCGCCGGGGCCGCCCGCGGACCTGTCGGGCTTCGGCGCGGGCCCCGTGGTGGTGGCGGGCAGCACCCACAGGGGAGAGGAAGCGGTGCTGCTGGATGTCCTCCCCGGGTTGCGCCGCCGTTTCCCGGGCCTGTCGTTGATCCTTGCTCCGAGGCATCCCGAGCGGTTCGCCGAGGTGGAACGCCTGCTGCGGCAACGCGGGTTGCGTTACCATAAGCGATCCGAACCGAAGGGCGACCCGTCCGGGGAAGCAGGCGTCCTGCTGTTGGATACCCTGGGCGAGTTGCCGCGCGTGTACGGCCGCGCGGACGTCGCGTTCGTGGGGGGAACGCTGGTCCCGGCCGGAGGGCACAATCTCCTGGAACCGGCGCATTGGGCCAAGCCGGTGCTGTTCGGTCCTCATCACGCCAACGTCGCCGCGGTCGCGCGCGCGCTGCTGGACGGCGGCGGCGGCGTCGAGGTGCGCGGCCCCGAGGACCTCCAGGCGGAGATCGGCGGTCTGCTGGAGGACCCCGCCCGGGCCGCGGCGGTGGGTCGTGCCGCCGCGCGGGCGGCGGCGGTGGACGAGGACGTGCTGTCGCGGAGCATGAGACTCGTGTGCCGGCAACTCCCGCACACCGCCTCCCGAGGTGCCCTTGGCTAGCGCGCCGGCACGACGAGTCCTTGACATCTGGCAAGGACGGGGCGTGGCCGCCCGTATCCTGTGGCCGCTCCTGTGGCCCTGGAGCCTGGTCTACCGGATCGTGATCGGGCTGCGGAACTTCTTGTACGAGATCCGGGTGCTGCGTTCCCGGAAACTCCCGCTCCCGGTGGTGAGCGTGGGCAACCTGACGGTGGGCGGCACCGGCAAGACCCCGACGGTCCTGTGGCTGTCCCATGCCCTGCGGGAGCGCGGGCTCAAGACGATGATCCTGACGCGCGGCTACGGCGGCACGGGCGCGGCGGCCGTGATCGACCCCGAAGATGCCGAGAGGCGGCTCGACGAGGCCGCCGGCACGCTTCTGGCTTACGGTGACGAACCGGCCATGATGAGCGCCCTATACGGGCAGAGGGTGGCTGTGGGCGCGGATCGCTACCGCGTCGGCCTGGAGTTGAGTCGGGACCCGCGCAACGCGGATTTGTTCGTCCTTGACGACGGCTTCCAGCACCGGCGCCTCGGGCGAGACCTCGACATCGTCCTGGTGGATTCCGGCTGCGAGGGTTCGCTCCTGCCCGCGGGGCCGCTTCGGGAGCCGGTCCGGGCGTTGCGCCGCGCCGACATCGTCCTGGTGACCGGGGCGCACGAACACTGGCGGAGCCGGCTGGAGCGCCGTTTCGACTCTTCCAGGGTCTTCTTCGTCGACCGGCGGCCGCGCGCCGTGCTGGTACGCACCGAGTCCGGTCACCAGGAGCGGACGCTGGCCGCCCTCGCCGGCGCCCGGGTCCTGGCGGTGGCGGCCATCGCCGATCCGGCGCCGTTCTATGCCATGCTCCGTGAGTGCGAGGCGATCATCGTGGACACGCTGGAGTATCCCGATCACCACGCGTACTCGGAGGGAGACTGGCGCGAGATCAATCGCCACCCGGCGGAGAAGATTGTCACGACCGAGAAGGACTACGTCAAGTTGGCACGGTTTCCCTTTTCCACCGGACGCCTGCTGGCCCTCAGGATGGAGATGTCCGTGGACCGGCCAGAGGCACTGTTGGAATACGTCCTCGCGGCGGTGCGTCCGGCGGCGCAGGATTAGTGCCCCGTCACACGCAATTGTGTACCCGGATGCGCAGGGCCTTTGTTGTCGGCTCCTCGTTTGCATTGCGGGGTCCATGAAGATAAGATCGGGCCGTTTGCCGCGCTGATGTCACGTTCGAACGCCGTGTTCGGACCTCGAAGAGGGGGTGTGCCATGGGTGATAGACTTTACGTGAGCGGACTGCCCTACGCCGTGACCGAAGAGCAGTTGCAGGAGCTCTTCGCAGCACACGGGACGGTGGCTTCGGCGAGGATCGTCACCGACCGCTTCAGCGGCCGGTCGCGCGGTTTCGGGTTCGTGGAGATGGGCTCGGACGCCGAGGCCGAGGCAGCCATGGAGGCCTTGAACGGGACCGAGCTTCAGGGGCGCGTGCTCAAGGTGAACGAGGCGCACGAACGGCGGACACGGGACTCCTGAAACGCTCCGGCCGGCAAGACTACAAGCTCGAAGGGGCGGCGGATGCGCCGCCCCTTCGCTTTGGAGCAGCCATGGAAACAACCACGATCACGGACTGTACGATCCTTCCCATGACCGGTCGCGGGGCGGTCATCGACACCGGGTACGTGACCGCCGTGGACGGCATCATCGCCGCGGTGGACAAGGGTGAAGCGCCGGCCAGGGAAGGGGAGACGCGCATCGACGGCCGCGGCAAGGTGCTCCTGCCCGGGCTGGTCAATGCCCACACGCATCTCTACCAGGTGCTGCTGCGGGCGGTGTGGGAGGACATGCCGTTCCTCGACTGGCTTGAGCGCATCTACGGCGTGGCGCGCGTGCTCAACCCGGAGCACGCGGCGGCGGGCGCCTTGCTGGGGTGCCTTGAGAATCTCAAGGGCGGCGTCACCACCGTCTGTGAGCACAACTTCCTGAACCCCGGGCCGGAGTGCGCCGTGACCACGGTGGACGCCATCACCGAGTCGGGTTTGCGCGGGGTGTTCGCGCGCACGGTCATGGATTCGGGGGAGATCGTACCGGACTGCACCAGGGAGACCCCGGAGACCGCCTTCGGGCGTATCGAGGACTTGATGGCGCGTCAGGGCGGCGCCGCGCCCGACGGACATCGGCTGTTGACCTTCCGCACGGGACCCAACACCCCGCCCATCAACGCCTCGCCCGACCTCCTTCGGGAGATCCGGCGGTTTGCCGACGCCCATTCCATCGGTATAAGCGTCCATGTGGCGGAATCGGCCTCCGTGGTGGAGCTGACGCGCCGGACGCTCGATCGCGCCGGCGTGGTCGAGCACCTGAAGGACTTCGGCATTCCCGGCGAGGACGCGATCTTCGCCCACAGCGTTCACCTGTCCGGCGACGAGATCCGTCACATGGCGGAAACCCGCACGGCCGTGTCGCACAACCCGGTGAGCAACATGATGCTGGGCGACGGCATCGCGCCCGTCGTGGAGATGCTGGCGGCCGGCGTCCGGGTCGGTCTGGGCACGGACGGCGCGGCGAGCAACCACGGCCAGGACCTGTTCGAGACCATGAAGGCGGCGTCACTGTTGCAGAAGGTCAAACACCAGGACGCCGGCGTCATCGATCCCTACACGGTTCTGCGCATGGGCACGGCCGACGGCGCCCAGGCGCTGGGCCTCGGGTCGGTCTGCGGCACGGTGGAGGTGGGCAAGCGCGCGGACCTGATCCTGGTGGACGTGGACAAGCCGCATTTCCAGCCCGTCAACGACCTGGTGAGTCAGTTGGTGCATTGCGCCAAGGCCACCGACGTGGACACGGTGATGGCCGACGGCAAGGTGCTGATGCGCGAACGCCGCTGTACCCTGCTCGACGAGGAGGCCGTGGTGCGGCGCGCCCAAGCCGCGCGCCGCGACATCATGGAGCGTATGCCCGCCTCCTAGTGCGGTGTCCGGTGGTGCACGCGGCACGCCGGTATCGGCCGTGCGTGCGCCAGTGGGTAGGTGCCTTAGTTGCGATGCCGGTAGGTAATCCGGCCGCGGCTCAGGTCATAGGGCGACAGCTCGAGCGTCACCCGGTCTCCGGGCAGAATCTTGATGTAGAACTTGCGCATCTTGCCCGCGGTGTACGCAAGTACGTTGTGCTTGTTGTCCAGTTCGACCTTGAACATGGCGTTGGGAAGGCTCTCCCTCACCGTGCCCGTAACCTCGATGTTGTCCTGCTTGCTCATACCACGTGTGCTGTGTGCACCAAGCCCCCTTTCCTCGAGTCCGCGTGGACTCCGTGTCATGTTGCGATAGAGTAGCCCAAGGGGGGTGAATTGTCCATCCCCGCCGCACCCCCACCATCCTTCCGCAACACGTTGCAATCGCGGAGTCCGTGTGAAAGACTAGCGGATCGCGCGGGCACCGCCTCCGAAGGCTTTCTTGGGGGGCGGTCCGGCGGACACCCTGTCTTGTTTCGCATCGCGTTCCGTATGCCGGAGCGGTGCGCCGGAGTTCTCGTGGGCGCCGATCGTCTGTTCCTGCTGCTGGGTTCCTTGTCCGGGTTTGCCGGGGTCGCGCTGGGCGCGTTTGCCGCCCACGGCCTGCGCAGCCGGCTCTCGGTCGAGATGTTCGACATCTTCGAGGTAGGCGTGCGCTATCAGATGTACCACGCGCTGGGACTGGTGGCCGTGGCGCTGGCGTTCGGGCGCTGGCCCCGTCCCGAGTTCCTGGTGGCCGGCTGGTCGTTCGTCGTCGGCACGGTGGTGTTCTCGGGCAGCCTTTACGTCCTGAGCCTTTCGGGCATCCGCTGGCTGGGCGCGATCACCCCCATCGGCGGGCTCGCGTTCCTGGTGGGGTGGCTCAGCCTGGCGTGGGGCGCCTGGAAGGGATAGGCCGGGTCCGAGTCCGACGGGAGGAACAGATGGCCAAGAACGGATACCGCATTCTCGACAGCGACATGCACATCATGGAGCCGCCGGACTTGTGGGAGAAGTACCTGGAGCCCGAGTTCAGGCCTTACGCCCCCCGCGGCGTCACCAGCGAGAACGTGCGCGACCTGCGCATGGTCCATCCGGACGGAAGGCTCTGGGGCCTCCCCGAGGTCCATGCCGGCAACGTCACTCAGGGGCACAACTTCAAGAAGAACCAGGGCATCTACGGCACCCACGCGGAGCGGGGCTGGACGCCGGAGGTGCAACTGGAAGCCATGGACATCGAGGGCATCGATGTGGCGGTGCTCTATCCCACGCGCGGCCTCCAGGCCCTGAGCGAGGCGGACATGGAACCGCGTTTCGCCGCCGCCGTGGCGCGGGCCTACAACAACTGGCTTCACGATTTCTGCGCGGCCGACCCCACGCGCCTGCTGGGCGCGGGCATGCTGTCGCCCTTCGACGTCGACGCGGCGGTGGCGGAGGCGACCCGCTGCGCCAGGGAACTGGGCTTCCGGGGCATCTTCATGCGCTCGAATCCCGTCAACGACCGCAGCTTCCACGACCCCTGTTACGAGCCCCTCTGGAGCGCCCTGGAAGAGCTCCACATGCCCCTGGGACTGCACGAGTCCTCGTCTTCGGGCGTGCGTCAGGTGGGCGACCAGTTCGAACCCAACTTCATGCTGCGGCGCGTGTTCGCCCAGCCCGTGGAGCAAATGCTGGCCATGGGCAGCATCTGCGCGGGAGGCGTGCTGGCGCGGCATCCGAACCTGAGGGTGGCCTTCTTGGAGGCCAACTGCGGCTGGCTGCCCTGGCTCCTTTGGCGCATGGACGAGGCATGCGAGAGGGAGGCGGACGTCTGGTCGCCGGATCTGGCCATGCCCCCGAGCGAGTACTTCAAGCGCCAGTGCTTCGTGTCCGTGGAACCGGACGAGGAGCCGGTGAAGTACGTCATCGACTACCTCGGCAACGAGCGTATCGTGTTCTCCACCGACTATCCCCACGGTGACTCCAAGTTCCCCCACGCGGTGGAAAGCTTCCTCGATCTCGCCACCATCAGCGAGGAAGACAAGCACAAGATCCTGTGGGACAACTGCGCCGCCTACTACGCCCTGGACCGGGACGGATAAGGGCGCGGCGGATACCCGCCCCCCGCCTCCAACCAGACATTCGATGAACGATACGGGCCGCATCCGACCGGCGCGGGGAATCCTCTTCGCGGGCGCGCTCCTGTGGAACATGTGCAACGGCATGTTGTTCGTGCTCACGCCGCTCGTCGGCGTGAGCCTGGGGCTCTCCGTGCTCGACATCGGGTCGCTGGTGGGGCTCCCCTACTTGCTGACCATCATCATGCGCTTCGTTGGCGGCGCCCTGGCCGACCGCTACGGCGAGCACCGCATGCTCCAGGCCTGCTATTCCCTGAACGTGCTTGCGGCCGTCACGCTGGCCCTGGCGGGGGGGTTCCTCTCGCTGATGTTGTCAAGCGGCCTGGCGAACCTCTCGCGCAGCATGTTCTGGGTTCCGGCCCAGTCCATGGCGAGCCAGCTCTCCAGCCGCTATCCGGGCAAGATGCTCGGGCAGTTGTCGGCGGCCAACTACACGGGCCAACTGTTGGGGCTGGCCCTCGGCGGCGTGCTCGCGGGCTGGCTGGGATACGGCTATACGTTCGCCCTGGTGACTTTCGCTTCGGTGCTGGGCATGTTGCTGGGCTTCGTGCTCCCGCCCATCCGCGTGCACGGCGGCCGCACGGTGTGGGAGACGACCGTGGGGATGAGCCGCCGTCTGCTGCGGGGGCGGACCTGGCTGCTCATCTCGAGTTCGTGCGCGGCGGCCGTGCCCTTCGGCATCACCCAGTCCATCTACCCAGTCTACATGAGCGACTTGAGCTTTGCCGAGGGCTGGATCGGCGTGATCATCGCGGTGCGTTCCATCGGTCCGGTGGCCATCGGACTGGCCTTGGGCTCCGAGATCACCATCGAACGCGAGAAGGGGTTCTACGCGATCAGCATGGCCGGGTTGGGGCTGTGCATCCTCGCCAGCATCTGGACGCAAGGATGGCTGCTTCTAGGTCTTTGCATCGCCGGCCTGGGCATGGCCGGGGCCGTGGCGGACCTGCTCAATCAGGTTCAGGCGGTGGACCTCAGCCGCGCCAGCGATCGGTCGGCGGTGATGGCCGCCACCGGACTCGGCTGGAACATGTCGCCCATGGCTCTTCCGCTGGTGCTCGGGTGGGCGGCCAACACGTGGGGTTTCGCGCCGATGTTCGCCGGCGCCGGCGTCTTCTTCCTGCTCGTCGCCTTGGGGACGCCACTCTGGTATCGCCTTTTGCGCTAATGACATTAGCGGTTAACGATTAGTGAATTTGCGGAACCCAGTTGACAAAAAGGGTAGCGGGTCAATATAAGGTACAACGGGTTGACAAATGAACGATATCTTTTTCGCCTTGTGAGAGATCGCGTAAGATCCAAACCCGGTCCGAGAGCTTCGATCGTCCCTATTGCGTTCGGCTTTCATCGTGTCCTGTCGCGGGGTCGAAAAGAGAAAAGACGGAGGAAAGCATGAACGAGAAGCTGTATGTGGGCGGTCTGCCCTACGCGACAACGGAAGATCAACTCCAGGACGTGTTTGCCGCGCACGGCACGGTGGTGTCCGCCAGGATCATCACCGACAAGTTCACGGGCCGCTCGCGCGGATTCGGTTTCGTGGAGATGGGGTCGGGGGACGAGGCACAACAGGCCATCGATGCCCTGCACGAAACGGAGTTGGGGGGACGCAAGTTGACGGTCAGCGAGGCGCGTCCTCAGGAACGCCGCGGCGGATTCGGAGACAACCGCGGCGGTGGTGGGAACCGGGAACGCTGGTAGCCGGTCCCGTCAGGTGAGCTTCTCCGGGTCCGCCCGCTCAACCAGGTTCCCGTCGGACGTGCCGATGAGGATCCGGGTGGCGAGCCCGCTGAAGATCCCGCACTCCACGACACCGCAGGTCCCGACGATCTCGCGTTCCAGGGTGGGCGGATCCTCAATGACGCCGAACGAGCAGTCCAGGATGTAGTTGCCGTTGTCGGTCACGAACGGGGCGTTGTCCGACGAGCGGAAACGCGCGTCGCAGCCGAGGTCCCGCAGGCGCTTTCGCGTCATCTGCCAGCCGAACGGCACGACCTCCACGGGCAGGGGAAAGGCGCCTAGGCGCTCTTTCAGCTTGCTCTCGTCGACGATGATCAACTCGGTCTCGCTCGCGGAGGCGACGAACTTTTCGCGCAGGAGCGCTCCGCCGCCGCCCTTGATGAGGTTGAATGCCGGGTCCACCTCGTCGGCGCCGTCGATGGTGACGTCGACGTGAAGCACCTCCGCGAAACTGGTGAGGGGGATGCCGAGTTCCCGCGCCAGGGTCGCCGAACTCTCGGACGTGGGGATGCAGCGAATGCGCAGCGATTCGTCACGGATTCTCTGGGCCAGCCGGACGATGGCGAAATAGGCCGTCGAGCCCGTTCCCAGACCTACGATCATGTCGTGCGTTACATAGTCCGCGGCGTGTTCACCGGCGATCTTCTTGGGATTGGAAGCCATGACGCTGGATTGTAACGCACCGGAGGGTCTTGAGAAACCGCCCGGCAGCGGCCGCCGCGACCCGGCCGGTCCCGAGGGCGCAACGGCGCCCGCAACGCTTGTAAGGCAAGGTTGCGCCGGTTAATCTTAGGCGATGCGTTTCCCGGGATTTGTCCGGTCGGCGGTGGGCACGCTGCTGATGGCGGTGTTGGGGGCTTGTGCCCCCTTGAGCGTAGAGGACGAGCGCAGCCTGGGAGCCGACTTCTCACGCAATTTCGAGCTCCGCACCGAATTGGTGCGCGATGCCACCGTTGCCCGATACATCTCCGCCATCGGTGCGCGGCTTCTTGAACACGCGGCGCCCCAGCCGTTCAGCTACCGTTTCAAGGTCGTCCCCAATGACGACGTCAACGCGTTCGCCGCGCCCGCGGGCCATATCTACCTTTACACCGGTACCATTCTCGCGGCGCGGAACGTGAGCGAGCTGGCCGCGGTCATCGCCCACGAGATCGGGCATGTGGCCAAGCGCCACGTCGCCCGCAACTTCAACCGCGCCCTCGCCACCAACATTCTGCGGCAGGCGGGTGCGGCCGCCGCCCAAATCGCCGCGGGCGCCGAAGCGGGGCGGGCCACCGCGGCTCTCGGCGGCCTGGCGGCCATGGGATACCTCAACACGTTCAGCCGCGAGGCCGAGCACGAAGCGGACGTCTTTGCCCTGGGGCTCATGCACCGGGCGGGCTACGATCCGCGTGGGCTCGTCAGCTTCTTTGAAACGCTGCAAAAGGAGAAGGGCGGCGGCTCCGCGCCGAGCTTTCTGTCGACCCACCCGGCGACCGCGGTGCGTATCGCCAACGCGCGCAAGCTGATCGAGGGGCTGCCCCCGGGGGTTCGCCTGGAAGCCGAGGATGAAGGCCGCCTGCGGCAGATCCAGCGCATTCTCCGACAAGGCGCACGAAAACCAAGGAGACACTCGTGAAGCAGATCGGATTCATCGGTACGGGCGGAATGGGCAGCGGCATGGCCGCCAACCTGCTCAAGGCCGGCTTCGGCGTCGTGGTCAACGATGTCCGCCGGGAGGTGACCCGGCCGCTCGAGGAGAACGGCGCGGTGTTCAAGGGCAGCCCACGGGAGGTGGCCGAGGCCAGTGACGTGGTGCTCTCCATGCTGCCCTACGGCGCGGCCGTGCGCCAGGTGGCGCTGGGTGAAGGGGGCCTGTCGGAGGCGGCCGGAGGCGCGCGCACCTGGGTGGATTTCAGCAGCATCGACAAGAAGACCGTCCTGGACGTGAACGGGACCCTCGGGGAGCGCGGCTGGGCGCTGCTCGACGCCTCCGTCAGCGGCGTGGAGGAAGCCGCCGCGGCGGCGACCCTCTCCATCTGGGCCTCCGGCCCGCGGCCGCTCTACGACGAGAACCTGGCTGTCTTCCAGGCCATGGGGAAGAAAGTCGTCTACATGGGCGAACTGGGCAACGCCAAGCTCGTGAAGACCGCCAACGCCATGTTCAGCGGCATCATGCACATGGGTATGGTGGAGGTGTATAACTGGCTCAAGGCGGGGGGTCTCAACGAGGAGGACTTCGAGAACTTCATTCGCAGCTCGCAGAACTACTCCGACGCCCTGGAGCGCGTCACCCGGATCATCGTGAGCGGCGAGTTCAAGCCCCGAAAGTCGTGGATGCCCAAGGACGTGGGCTTCGGCCTCGACGTCGCCCGGGAGATGGAGATCCCGGTGCCCTTCAGCTCACTGGTCTACCAGATGTTCGCCATCGCGCAGGCCAACGGCGTGGACGGCTACGAGGCCACCGGCATCGCCTGTGAAGTCTTCTCGATTCTGTGCGGGCGCAAGGAAGCCCGATAACGGTTGGGCCGGGTGCGTAGAAATTGCCCTGGCGGGCATGCGGAAAGGAGCCGAATATGAAGTCACGCGCGGCCGTTGCATTTGAAGCCGGCAAGCCCCTGGAAGTGGTCGAAGTCGACGTCGAAGGACCCCGGGAAGGGGAGGTGCTGATGCGTATCGTCGCCACCGGCGTTTGCCACACCGACGAGTTCACCCTCTCGGGCGCCGATCCCGAGGGACTGTTCCCCTCCATCCTCGGACACGAGGGCGGCGCGGTGGTGGAGGAGGTGGGCGCGGGCGTCACCACGGTGAAGGCCGGCGACCACGTGATTCCCCTGTACGTGCCCGAATGCCGCGCGTGCGACTACTGCCGCTCGGGCAAGACCAACCTGTGCCAGTCCATCCGCGTGACCCAGGGCCAGGGCGTCATGCCCGACGGCACCGGCCGGTTCACCCTCGGCGGCAAGCCCATCTTCCACTACATGGGAACGTCCACGTTCAGCGAGTACACGGTGTTGCCGGAGGTCTCCGTGGCGAAAATCGACCCCAAGGCCCCGCTGGAGAAGGTCTGCCTGCTGGCGTGCGGCGTCACCACGGGGATCGGCGCGGTGCTCAACACCGCCAAGGTGGAGGCCGGCGCCACGGTGGCCGTGTTCGGCCTGGGCGGCATCGGCCTGAGCGTGATCCAGGGCGCGGTCATGGCCAAGGCCGGCCGCATCATCGGCGTCGACACCAACCCGGCCAAGTTCGACATGGCGCAACGCCTGGGCGCCACGGACGTGTTGAACCCCAGGGACTCGGACCGCCCCGTCCAGGAGGTGCTGGTGGACATGACCGACGGCGGCGCGGACTACTCCTTCGAGTGCATCGGCAACGTCGACACCATGCGCGCGGCCCTGGAGTGCTGCCACAAGGGTTGGGGCGAGTCCACCATCATCGGGGTGGCGGGGGCCGGCAAGGAGATCAGCACGCGGCCGTTCCAGCTCGTCACCGGTCGGGTGTGGCGCGGCACCGCCTTCGGCGGCGTCAAGGGCCGCTCGCAGCTTCCCGGCTACGTCGACCGCTACACCGCGGGCGAGATCAACCTCGACGACATGATCACCCACACCATGCCGCTGGAGGACATCAACGGTGCCTTCGACCTCATGCACGAGGGCAAGAGCATTCGTTCGGTGGTGATCTATGGCTAGAGCGGGACGCGCATCCACGGCCATGGAGGTCGTCGGCACGCCCCGGAACCGCATCGAGGGCGTCGACAAGGTCACCGGCGCGGCCATGTACGCCGGCGACCTGGACATCCCCGGCACCCTTGAGGCGCGGGTGCTGCGCGGCACGCATGCCCACGCCCGGGTTCGTTCCATCGACGTGAGCGCGGCGCTGCGCGTCCCGGGCGTGGTGGCGGTGCTGTCCCGGGACGACTTGGGCGACATGGACCCCTACTACGGCCACTGCCTGCGCGACCGTCCGATCGTGGCCATGGAGCGGGTGCGCCACGTGGGCGAACCCGTGGCCGCGGTGGCCGCGCACGGCGCGCTGGCGGCCGAGGAGGCGATCTCGCGCATCGAGGTCGAGTACGATGAGCTGCCCTGCGTCACTTCGCTGGACGAGGCCCTGGCGGACGGCGCCCCGGTGCTGCACGAGCGCGCGGCGGGGTCGGGCGACTTCCACGACGTGAACCTCTCGGACGCGCGCGAGCACCCCAACATCTGCCACCACGAGCACATCGAGCTCGGCGATGCCGACCGGGGCTTCGCGCAGTCCGACGAGATCTTCGAGGACACGTTCCATTTCCCCATGGTGTGCCACTACTCCATGGAGCCCCACACGACCACCGCGCTGGTGCGGGGGCGGCAGGTCACGCTGTGGTCCGCCTCGGCGCATCCCTTCCTGATCCGCTCCGAGCTGGCGAAACTCTTCGGTCTCTCCATGACCGACGTGCAGGTGGTGGTGCCCTACGTGGGCGGCGCCTTCGGCGGAAAGTCGTACCTCAAGATCGAGCCCTTGGTGGTGGCGCTGGCGCGCAAGACCCCGGGGCAGCCGGTGCGCCTGCAACACTCCGTCACGGAGTCCATGCTCACCGCCCGGCGCCATTCGGCCCGCTGCCACATCAAGACCGGCGTGAAGCGCGACGGCACCATCATGGCGCGCGAGGTCAAGATGTACCTGGACACGGGCGCCTATGCCGACAACGGGCCGCGAGTGGTGGCGCGGGCCGTCCTGCGCGTGCACGGCGCCTATCGCTGCGCCAACTTCCGCTCCGACAGCTACGGCATCTACACCAACTCCGTGCCGGCCGGCTCCATGCGCTCCATCGGCGGCCCCCAGTCGATCTGGCCGGTGGAGGCGCAGATGGACCGCATCGCCGAAGCGCTGGGGCTGGATCCCCTTCAGTACCGCCTGCGCCACCTGCTGGACCGCGACGAGGCGATCCGCCCGAACTCCCGCGGCGTCGACGGTGACCTGCGCGAGGGACTCAACCGAGTGGCCGAGATGGTCCGGCAGACGGGAGCCCCGCCGGCCGGCGGCGGCACGGGCTTCGCCGTGGGCATCACCGACAGCGAGGCCAATCCCGTATCCACGGCCATCGTGCGTCTGCTGAGCGACGGCGACGTGGTGGTCATGGCCGGCAGCACCGAAGTGGGGCAGGGCGCGCGCACGGTGCTGAGCCAGATTGTGGCGGAGGAGTTGTGCGTGCCGTTCGAGCGCGTGAGGCTGCGCGGCACCGATACCCATACCACGCCGTTCGACCGCTCTACCGGCGCGAGCCGCTCCACCACGGTGATGGGCACCGCGGTCAAGTTCGCCGCCGCCGACGTCCACCGGCAGGTCAAGGCCATCGCCGCGGAGCAGTTCGGCGTCGAGCCGGAGCGGGTGATGCTCAAGGGTGGGGCGGCCTGGTGCGGCGAGGCCCGGCGGGATTTCTCGGAGGTGGTGTCGGGCTACTTCGGCATGCCGGGCGGCGAGCTCATCGGCCGCGGCTACGTGCGTGCCGGCGGCGGCATCTCGCCGATCCTGCCGATCTTCTGGGAAGTGGGCATCGGCGGTGCGGTGGTGGCGGTGGACCGGGACACCGGCGAGTTGACGGTGGAGCGTTACAGCAGCGTGGCCGACGTCGGCCGCGCCATCAACCCGCGCCAGGCCGAGGGCCAGGACGAGGGCGCCGCGGTCATGGCCATGGGCCATACCCTGTTCGAGTCGCTGATCTACGCGGACGGACAGCCGCTCAATCCGAACCTCGTGGACTACCGGGTGCCGGCCTTCCGGGACATTCCCCGGATCTTCGAGTCATGCCTGCTGGAGAACGGTGACGGCCCCGGCCCCTACGGCGCCAAGGGCATGGGGGAGGGCGGCATCATCCCGGTGGCGCCGGCCGTCTGCAACGCCCTGGCGCAGGCCACGGGGGTCCGCATCCACGAGTTGCCGCTGACGCCGGAACGCGTGTGGCGCGCACTGAGGAAAGCGGCGGCCGAGACCGCGTAGGCGGTGAGCGCCGGCCTGACCAGACACTAGCAGTCCATGCGTTCCGCCATCGTGCTCCTGTGGCTCAGCCTCGGCTGGACCGTGCTCTGTTTCCTGCTCTACCGGGATCGCGATGTGATCCTGCAGGCCAGCGCCCCGGTGTGGATCGCCGCCGCGGTCGGCTGGATGGTCTACAGGACGGTCACGGCCCTGCTGGCCCGGCGGCGCGCGGCAGGCAAGCCCCGGACAAGAAAGCGCGCCGCATCCGCGACGGCCTCCCGAGCCGGTGCCCGTCGAACCCCGCGCTCAAGCGCGTCCGGATCGCGGAAACGGACATCGTAACGGGCGGCGGGAGAAACGACGGACGTCGATACTACCGGGCGAGCATCCCGTCGATGGACAGCGCTCCCGCGCCGCCCACCAGAAGCGCGAACGCCATCAGGAAGAGGGCGAGGCAATATTCGATGCCCATGCCCTTGCGGCCGCCGCCGGACAGGAAGAAACCGAACTCCACGTGACTCTTCCAGGTGGCCACCGCGAGGAAGATCATCAGGCCGAGGGCCAGCGGGCGGGTGAAGAAGCCCAGGATCAACGCTGGCACGCTGAGCGCCTCCGTGAGGATGCCGATGACGCCGATCCACACGGGGATGTGATACTTGTCGCGCCAGTTGCCCGTCTGTCCCTTGATGCCCCTGCCGCCGAACCAGCCGATGAGATGCATTGAACTGTGGGCGAAGAAGGTCACGGCCAGGCCCAGGCGCAGGATGACGAAGGCCATGTTGGGTTCCGTTTGAAAGATCGCGTTCATCCTTGTCCTCCCGCGGGCCGCGTCCATGGCGGCGTCAAGGCGGCGGCGTGGCGCCGCGTCGGCCGTTTCCGGGTCAACCGGCCAGGAACTTCCGGATCGCGGCGTGGGCCGCGTCGGGGTTCACGAAGAAATAGCTGTGCCTCTCGCCCTCGAGCTCGACGAATTCCGCTCCCGGAATTCCGGCGGCCAGCTCGTCCGCGGCCTGCCGCAACGACGTGTCGCTGGTGACGTTGTGCTCCTCCGCCCCCACCAGGATCAGCGTGGGCATGCGGATTTCCTTGAGGCGTTCCTTCACGTCGTGCGCTTGGCGCGCGATGACGTGGCGAAAATACTGTTCCACCGGGTTGAGGTGTGCCAATCGCACCGCCAGATAGCCTTCCACCCGGTGAGGGTACCGCTTGACGAACGCGTCGGTGAAGCCCACGAGGATGCCGTGGTCGCGCAGGTACTGTTTGTAGCCCCACTCCACCATTTCCTTGGCGATTCGCAGCGGGATGCCCGGCGTCGGATTGAAGGCGCGGCCCGAGGCGCAGATCAGGGCGGAGACCCGGTCGGAATGGTCCAGGGCCATGACCTGGGCCACCGAGCCACCCATGGAATGGCCGCATACGACCGCGTCGCGAGCGTCCAAGTGTTCCAGGACCGCCGCCGCGTCGTCGGCGAAATCCTTGACGCTGTAGGGCCCCGACGGCCAGGTCGAACGGCCGGTGCCGCGATAGTCGTACAGGATCACCTGATGGCCGCGGGAGAACTCGGGCACCTGGTGGAGCTTCCACACGTCGCAGTGGCACGCGGTCTCGCTCAGGAACAGGAACGGACGCCCCGCGCCGTGGGTTTCGTAGTAGAGGGTGACGCCTTGTCTCTCGATGGTCGGCACCGCGGCCTCCTCGGACGCCCGTCGGGGCGCCTGAAAGAGGTGCTCCCGAGACCTTGGCGTCCCTGGTCGGATTGACACCACACTAGTCCAACCGGCTGTTCAACGCGGCCGCACCGGGTAGCTCATGGGGGCCACGTCGTCGATGGTCTCGCCCAGGGCGCGCCATTCGGGCACGGAGTCCCACAGCGGCTGGGCGCCTTCCTGGATCTCGGTCAGCAATTCGGCTTCATCGAAACGCGTGGGACGGCCGCCTTCCAGCAGCGTCTCCCCGTCCACGATAATGGTTTCGATGTCGCTGCCGCTGCCGCCTTCCACCAGGGACTTGATGGGATCGCGCACGGCGCCGAAGTGGGTGCGGCGCAGGTCCGCGAGGATCATGTCGGCCTTGGCGCCCGGCGCCAGCCGTCCCAGGTCGTCGCGGCGCAGGGCCTTGGCGGCACCCAGGGTGGCGGCGTGGTACACGTCGTAGGGCTTGCCGGCGCGGAAGCTTCCTTCCACCAGGCGGCAGGCGAGGCCCGCCAGACGCATCTCGTGCACCATGTCCTGCGGGAAGGTGTCCGTCCCCAGCACCACGTTGATGCCGCGCTGCCGGTACGCGTCGAAGGATTCCAGCGCGATGCCCATCTTGGCGTACTTGTAGGGGGCGTGCGCCACCGAGGCGCCACTGTCCGCCAGCATCGCCAGGTCGTCGGTGTAGGGGTAGTGGCACCAGGAGTGCCGGCTGTGAAACACGCAGTGTCCGAGGATCACTTCCTCGCCCAGGAAGTCCAGGTCGTGCAGGTACTGGATCGGCGTCACCCCGCGCTGCCGCAGGGTCGACTGGAACTCCAGGGGATTCATGGCGGTGTGGAGCTGGATGCCGATGCCGAGATCGGCTGCGGCGCGCTTCGTCGCCTGGAGCAGCTCGGGTGTGCAGGTGTCCAGTTGCCCGGGGTACAGCATGGCGCGGATGCGGCCGTCGTGGGCGCCGTCGTGCTGTTGCGCGTATTCCACGGCCCGTGCCAGCCCCTGTTCGCCGCTGGCCTCGTTCCAGTCCCACTGGATGCGTCCCTGGTCGTCGAGCACGTAGGCGGCGCTGCGATAGCCGGCGCCGAGGTAGGCGCGCGCACCCAGCTCACCGATCATCTCGGTAAAGCCGTCGATCATGGTCCCGCGGGTACCCACGTCCAGGATGGTGGTGGCGCCGCCGCGCATGGCGGCCCACACGCCGAACTTCCCCTCCACCCCCGCGCGCGGCGGCGGCCCCATGCCCTTGGCGCCACGCCGCATGGCCCCGTAGGACAGGAAGTTCATCCCGAGGTAGTCTGTTTTGGTGGCGTCGTTCAGCATGACGTGGCGGGCGTTGGTGCCCGCGTGGATGTGGCAGTTGATGAGTCCCGGCCCGATCAACCGGCCGCGCGCGTCGATGGTGCGGTCCACCGGTCCGTCGAAGCCGTAACCCACGTGAATGATGCGATCATCCTCGTAGACCACCACGCCGTCGGGCAGGAGCTCGTGGCCGCCGCCGTCGTAACCCACCACCCAGCCGCCCTGAATGAGTGTTTTCATGGTCGGTTCACCTCGTGATGCTGTCCCGGTGTGCTGTACTCGAAAGATGAGCGGACTGTCAAATACACCCTTGCCGCCTCACCCGGGGTCGCTCCCGAAGAGGGAAAGGGCCGAAGGCGCTGCGGCGCTGCCGGCGAGCCGGGCGGCGAGGTTCGTGAGGCGGCGCGTGGCGCGGGCGTTCCCTACCGCCATGCTCAGGGCGCGGGGCTGGCCGATGATGACCACGAGGCGCTTGCCGCGTGTGACCGCGGTGTAGATCAGGTTGCGCTGCAGCAGCAGGTAGTGCTGCATGGCCAGCGGGATCACCACCGCCGGGTACTCGGAGCCCTGGCTCTTGTGCACCGAGGTGGCGTAGGCCAGGGCGATCTCGTCCAGCTCGGTGAAATCGTAGGGCACCGTGCGGTCGTCGAAGACGACGTGGAGCTGGCCCTCGTCCAGGTCGACCCGCGACACCTGCCCGATGTCGCCGTTGAAGACTTCCTTGTCATAGTTGTTGATGGTCTGGATGACCTTGTCCCGCGGCGCGTAGCTCCAGCCGAAGCGGCTCACCTGGGGCTCGGCGCCGGCGTTTAGTCGCTTCTGCAACTCCACGTTGAGCGAGCGCGTGCCCAGGCTGCCGCGGTTCATGGGGGTCAGCACCTGGATGTCCCGGATGGGGCTCAGGTCGAAGCGCTTGGGTATGCGCTCGGTGACCACCTGGAACAGCTTGTCGTGGATTTCCTCGGGGGACTCGGCCGGAATGAAATAGAAGTCCTGCAGCTCGCCGCTCCCGTCCGGGGTTTCGACGGCCATGCCGTCGTTGATGCGGTGGGCGTTGACCACGATGCTTGAGGATGCCGCCTGCCGGAAGATCTCCGTGAGCCGCACCGTGGGTACCTGTCCGGACTCGATGATGTCCTGCAGCACCGAACCCGGTCCCACCGAGGGGAGCTGGTCCACGTCCCCCACGAACAGCACCGCGGCGTGGGTGGGCACGGCCTTGAGGAGCTGGTTCATCAGCAGCACGTCCACCATGGACGCCTCGTCCACCACCAGCAGCTCCACGTCCAGGGGATCGGCTTCATCCTTGCGAAAGCCCATCTGCCTGGGATCGAATTCCAGCAGGCGGTGGATGGTGCGTGCTTCGGCGCCGGCGGACTCCGACAGGCGCTTGGCCGCGCGCCCGGTGGGCGCGCACAGCAGCACCTGGGCGCGTCGTGCCTCCACCAGCTTGAGGATGCTGTTGACGATGGTGGTCTTGCCCACCCCCGGTCCGCCGGTCAACACGGTGACCTTGCCGTCGAGCACGGTCTCCACCGCCCGGCGCTGGGACTCCGACAGGCTCAGGCCGGTGGCCTGCTCCACCCATGGAATCGCCCGCGCGCCGTCGACCTTGCCCCAGGGCGGTGCGCCGCGCAGAAGCCGTTGCAGATGGCCGGCGACGCCGGCCTCGGCGCGGTGGAGCGGGGTGAGGAACAGCGCCGGCTCGCCCCCCACGTGCTCCGCCACGAGGTTTCCCGCCGCTACCTCCAGCCCGATGGCCTCTTCCACCAGCGCGGGCGTCACTTCGAGAAGCTCCACCGTGCGCTCCATCAGGTTCGGTCGCGCCGCCGCGCAGTGCCCTTCGGACGACAATTCCCAGAGCACGTGGTGCAGGGCCGCGCGGATGCGAATCACCGAGTCCGACGGGATGCCCAGCTTTTGCGCGATGACGTCCGCGGTGAGGAAGCCGATGCCGTGGATGTCCAGGGCCAGCCGGTAGGGGTTCTCCCGGATGCGCTCGATGGCGGCGTCGCCGTACACCCGGTAGATGCGCGCCGCGCGCGCGTTGCCGATGCCGTGGGTGTGCAGGAAGACCATGATCTCGCGGATGGCCTTCTGCTCGCGCCACGCCTCGACGACGCGCTCCTGGCGCTTGGTGCCGATGCCCTCCAGCGTGCGCAGCCGGTCCGGGTCCTGCTCGATGACGTCGAACACCTCGGCGCCGAACTCCTTGACGAGCTGGTGCGCGAAGTGCGGGCCGATGCCCTTGATCAACCCCGACCCCAGGTACTTCTCGACCCCTTCGAGGGTGGTGGGGGGAATGACTCTCAGGGCCGCCGCGCGGAACTGGAGGCCGTAGGTGGCGTCGTTGACCCAGCCCCCCTGGCAGTCGATCTCCTCGCCCGCGTTCACCGCGCCCGCGTTGCCCACCACCGTCACCAGGTCCCGCTGGCCGCGGGCCTTCACCTGCAGGACGCAAAAGCCGCTGTCCTCGCTATGGAAGGTGACCCGCTCGACGAACCCCTGGAGCTGTTCGGTGGTGGTCGCGGGCTGTCTGACTGCCTTGTCCCACATAGGGTGGTTTCCGGACCTTGCGGCTCTGCTCGCGTTCTCGGGAGGTGTTTCGCTCGCGGGCTCAATCGTTGCCGCGGAATAGCCTGAGTCCGCGGTCGATGAGCTGTTGCAGCGGGTCTTCGGGTTGCCGCGTCGCCCGGGGCTTCTCCTGTTTGTCCTCCGCTGCTTCGGGAGTGTCCTTGGGCGACTTCCGAGTTTCCGGCGATTCCGCGGCGCTTTCCTCCGGCACCAGTCTGGTCTTTATTCCAGGGAAGAGGTCCAACAGCCGTCCCAGGCGTGCGCGCACGCCTATCTGACGCAGGCGCGCGACCAGTTGGGGCCCGGGCCTCACGTGAACACCCGGCAATGTGCCGTCGACGGAAAAGGGCAGCTCGATCTCGCCCTGGCCGTTGGCGAGGACGCGGAGCCGGGAGGGAGGCACCAGGTCGGCGGACAGGCCCTGGGACACGGTCAGCACGCCCTCGATCTCGGTGACGCCGTCGAGGTCCACGGAGCCCGTGCCGGTGACGTCGTAGTCCTTGGCCTTGAGGGTGATGCGCTCGATGGCGACTTTGCCGCCCTCTGCCTTGAATTCTCCATCGAGCTGCTCCAGGACGGTGGTGCCGCGCTGGAAGATGTGCGGATAGCGGTCCCTGAGGCCGCGGCTGAAGAGCTCGGTCAGACCCTGGATGCCGGTGATGCCTTCGAGGGCCTGCTCGGCCAGATTGAACTCCAGCACCCGGCCGCCGAGAACCGCGGCCTTTCCATTCCCGGCGAGCGTGGACTTGACCGCGTCCCAGGTGTGTCCTTGTCCGGCCATGCGCAGGTCGGCCTCAAGGGTTCCTCTTGCCGGGGGGATGCCGGCGGTGCCGTCGAGGTAGGCGCCGATATCCATGCCGCGCACACGCAACGCGGCCTCGAACGGGAAAGGGGCGTCCCGGAGTTGCATGCGGCCATCGGCTTCCAACTCACCGTTGAGAGCCTTCAGCCGAAGGGAATCCAGTACGAGCCATGGCCGGGCTACATCGACCGTGGCCGCGAGGTCCGTGTAATCGAGACCCAGGAGGCTGCCCCGCGACGCGGTCAGAGTGGCGCCGCCGGCAAGACTTCCGGTCCAGGTGAGGCGCCCGCTGGCATGGGCCTCTTCCAGGACCCCGTCCGGTTGAAGCTGGAGATCGGCCAGTTGTAGTTGGGGTGAGCGCAGGTCGTAGCCGATCGCCAGGGGGTTGAAGCTCTCGATGACCCCGTTCCCGGAAACTTGCGCCTGGCCCAGGCGGAAGTCGAGCGTGCGTACGGTGGCGCGGTCACCGTCGGAATCGACCTCCAGCTTGAGATCCCGCAGGCGCAGGTGCCGGCGGCCGTCCCGGTGGTGGAGAACAGCGCCGGCGGTGTCGACGCGGGTGACGGTGACCTGCCGGCGCAGGGGATGGATCTCGAGCCCGACCCGTACTTCGGGAGCGTCGAAGAAACGGCCGGAGCCCAGGGCGGGGTCTTCGGACACGGCGAGGCCGAGGATGCGGACGCGGATGCCGCCTCTGAACGTGACGTGCACGCGGTCGAAGTCGATGGTCCGGCCGGTGCGCCGCGCGGCCGCGGCAATGATCCGGTCCTTGTTCCAGGTGATGATCGTGTCGATATTGTAGAGCGCCCAACCTAGCAATGCGGCGGCAACTATAATAAGGACCATCAACGCGATGAGGAGGCTGCGCATGAAGGGCGTCCGGTTCCCTGGCCGGCCAATCTACACCATCGCGTCGCGGAACTGAAGATGGGTTTTTCGGCGCGCCGCCAGGAGGCTCGTGGATGCCCCGCGGGGCCGCGCCGGGACGGAGGTTGGCCCTTGAAACGCTTCGTATCCGAACGCCGGGTGGAGTTCGCTGACTGCGATTCTGCCCGAATCGTGTTCTATCCCAACTTTTACAAGTGGTTCGACCGCGCCACGGAACGGCTGTTCGCCTCCGTGGGACTGACCTACCGTGCCATGGAGGAACGCCACGGCGTCATCGGCCTGCCCCTCCTGGAAACCGGCTCCAAGTACCTGCGTCCCTGCCGCCACGGAGAGCGGGTGCGCCTGGAGAGTTGGGTGGACTCCTGGCGCGAGAAGGTGTTCGTGGTGCAGCACCGCATCGAGTGCGAGGGCGAGCCGGCGGTGGAGGGCTACGAGACCCGCGCCTGGGCCGCCTTGACCGAGACGGAACCCCGGTCCATGCGCGCGGTCGCCATCCCCGCCTCCGTCCGGGAACTGTTTCTGTAGTGGAACCCACCGACTCCCGAAACAGCGAGCGTTGGGCGCGCCGGCTCAACTACCTGGCGGGCGCCTGTGTCTCCAGTTCCATGAGCGCGGCGGTCACTTACGTGCCGCTCTACATGAAGAGCCTGGGCTCTTCGTACTTTGTCAGCGGGCTCCCCCTGGGAGTGCGGGCCATCGGCCGGTTCACCTTTGACGCCGCGGCCATCGTCGTGGCCGGGCGGGGGGTTCGCCCGCAGACGATACTTGCGCTGGGGGTCACGTTCACCGGTCTGGCTCTGCTGGCTTGCGCGCTGTTCCCCGGCGCCTACCCCGTCACCGCGGCGTTCTTCTTCATAGGCGCCGGCGTCGCATGGGTGCAGATCGCGCTCCGGCAGATCGTGTTCGAGGGGGCACAGGCGGGCCGGCGAGGCCGCGCCCTGGGAATCCTGAGCCGGCCAAGGGCTGGTGGGGGCGGAAGCCGATGCTGGGCGGGCCGGCGAGGCCGCGCCCTGGGAATCCTGAGCCTCTTCCTGGCCTCGGGTCCCATGGTAGGCATCGCCCTCGGCGGATTCGTCTCCGAGCACCTGGGGTACCGCACGCTGTTCGCCGTGGGGGCGGGCTTCGTTCTGTGGCTGCCGCTGCTGCTGGTGCGGCTCACGCCGCGGGAGAAGAAACCCAAAGGCCGGGAAGGGTCGCTGCACGGGCGGGTGATCCGCGAGATCCTGTGCACGCCCGGCGCGGGGCTGCTGTGCGCCGCGAGCTTCTTCTCCCTGTTCTACCAGCCGGCGCGCGCGCTGGCGCTGGCGTTCTACGCCACCGACTCCCTGGGCCTGTCGCTCAGCTCCTACGGCATCATGCGCGGCATCAGCCAGCTCGGCAACGTGAACGGTCGCTTCTTCGGCGGACTCTGGACCGACCGCTCGGGGGTCGGCGCGTGTCTCGCCACCGGTTTCTTTATCTCGGCGGCAGGCTACGCGCTGGTACCGTGGACGACGGACTTCTGGTCGCTCCTGGTCGTGCACACCGCCGTGGGTGCCGGCGCCGGCATGGTGAACCTCGCGGGCCAGGTGGGGATCCTGTCGCTGTTCCCGTCGGCCATGCGCGGGCAGGCCATGGCGCTGCACCGCGCGGTGGGGGACGTGGGACTGTTCCTGGGCCCGATGGTCGTCACCGCCGGTCTGGACGCCTTCGGCTTCTACCCGGTGTTCATGGGCCTGGCGGCGCCGCCGCTGGTGTTCGGGTTGTGGACGGTGCTGGGAAGGTCGCTGCCACGCGCGGACGCGGTGCCGGACGGTTGAACCGCTATCCGAGATGGGGCACGACGTCTTCGGCGAGCAACTCCAGGTGCTCCATCTCGTCGAAGGCCGGGTTGAGGAGCAGGTGCCGGGCGCCGAAGCCCACCACTTGGTTGAGCTTGTCGATGACCTCCTGGCGCCCGCCCCAGACGCACACCTGCGAGGCCATGTCGGCGTTGCGGTAGCGCACGGCGAAGAACTCGCGCAGGCGCCGTTCCGCCCGGTCGCGGTCGTCGTCCACCGCGAGGTAGACGCGCTTGGAGATGGTGAAGGTGGCCGGGTCCCGCCTGGCTTCGTCCAGCAGGCGCACGATGCGCCCGTGCTCCTTGACGAAGCGGTCGGTGCCCGAGGACCCGGCGCCCATCCAGCCGGCGCCGTAGGTGATGGCCCGTCGGAGGGCCGGCTCGGCGTGGCCGCCGAACCAGAGCGGGAACGGCTGTTGCAGCGGCTTGGGCTCCATGGCGACGTCGGTGAAGTTCCAGAACCGTCCCTCGAAGCTGACGCGTTCCTCGCTCCACAGCGCCTGCATGACCTTGATGCCTTCCACGAAGCGGGTCACGCGGTGCTCGGAAGGGTAGCCGAAGACGGTCTCGGGCTCGGGCCACATGCGTCCGCGGACGCCTCCGAGGCCGATGCCGGGAACGATGCGCCCGCCGCTCAACTGGTCCAGGCTCGCGAGGCTCTTGGCGAGCTGCAAGGGATTGCGCAGCACGGTGAGCAGCACCGAGGCGCCGATCCTGAGGCGGGAGGTTGCCGCGGCCACGTAGGTCATCAGGGTGACCGGCTCCAGCATCGAGAAGTTGCTGAGGATGCGCTCCTGGGTCCAGAGGCTGTCGTAGTCCAGTTCCTCGGCCCGGGCCACGAACTTCTTGATGTGGTCCGTGTCCACGGGTCCACCGATGAACACCTGGGGGATCTCGATGCCGCAGGGGATGTGGCCGTCCGCCATGTCGTTACCTCGTGGATTCCCGGACGGCGCGGGCGATGCGCTCTTCCGATGGGCCGATGTAGTCCTCGAGCGGTTGACTGTAGGGGACCGGCACATCCAGCGTCGCCACCCGGCGGATGGGCCCCTTGAGCTTGTCGAAGCCGCTCTCGGCGATGCGCGCGGCGATCTCGGCGGCCACGCCGCAACTCTGGTGGGTCTCGTCCGCGATCACCACCCGGCCGGTCTTTTCCACCGAGGACATGACGGTGTCGAGGTCGAAGGGCACCAGGGTGCGCGGGTCCACGACCTCCACGTCGATGCCGTCGGACGCGAGCGCTTCGGCCACGGCAAGGGCGCGCTGGACCGTGAAGGAAGTGGCGATCAGGGTGACGTCGGCGCCGGCGCGTTTCACGTCCGCCTGCCCCAAGGGGATGCGTTCGCCCTCCGGCACCGGTCCTTCGGTCTCGAACAGGTTCGAGTGGTCGACGAAGACCGTGGGATTGTCGCTCGCCACCGCCGCCTTGAGAAGGCCCTTCACGTCGCGCGGGGACGACGGCAGCACGATCTCCAGGCCCGGACAGTTCCACAGCATGGCCTGGGGGCTGGCCGAGTGCTGCGCCGCGCCGCCGCCCCGGAGGCCGTGGAGCATGTGGAACACCACCGGCGCCCGCGCCTGGCCGCCGGACATGTACAGGACGTTGGCCGCTTCGTTCACCACCTGGGGCCAGGCTTCGAACAGGAAGCTGCCCGTGGTCACGTCCACGACGGGCCGCAGCCCGGCCATGGCGGCCCCCGTGGCCAGTCCGCAGAAGCCCAGTTCCGATATGGGCGGCGAGGCCACGCGATCGGGCCAGGCCTTTTCGATGGCGGCGAACTTGAGCCGGTGCGGGCTCAGGCTGAAGAACGTCCCGCCGATGAGATGGACGCGTTCGTCCTCCTCCATGAGCTCGCGCAGAGCTTCGAGCTTTGCCTCGTGGTACTTCAGGTTTCGCATTTCAGTTCAGTCGTCGACACAGCCTGTTCCGCGGAAATCCATGGGCGGAGCGGGGGATCGCGGGGCTCTACGCGAACACGTCGGTCTCGGCTTCGGCGAGATCGGGATAGGGGCTGTCGAAAGCGAAGTCGACGGCCGCCGCGATCTGTTCCACCACCGGCCGGTTGATGGCCTCAAGCTCGTCCCGGTTTGCGTGCCCGTTCTCCACCAGCTCGCGCATGAACCGGAGCACCGGATCACTGTCCCGATACCAGCCGCGCACGTCCTCGGGCGCGGTGGACACGTCCCAGGCCAACTCCACGGTGGTGGGCGCCTTGACCACCGGCCAGTTGGTCTCGCTGCCCGGCCATCGGACCGTCAGGGTCTCGATGAAGCGCGGGCCTTCGCCCGAACGGATCGCGTCGATGTTCTCACGCAGCGCCTCGTGCACCACGCCGGCGTCGGTGCCGTCTACCTGGACCGCGGGGACCTTGTACGCCTTGGGCAGATCGGTGAGCGGGTAGGCCGCCATGGTGGACGACTGGGTTGCGCCCACGGCGTTGCCCGCGCCGTACTTGCCGTTGTTCTCGCACAGGAAAAGGACCGGCAGTTTCCACAGCGACGCCAGGTTGAAGGTTTCGGGGATGGCGCCTTCCTCCAGCGCGCCGTCGCCGAACAGGCACACCGCGATCTGTCCGGCGCCCCGGCTCTTGGCCGCGTACGCGGCGCCGGCCCCCAGCGGCAGGATGCCGCCCACCACGCCCGAGCACTGAAGGAACCCCAGCTCCCGCGGGCTCGTGTGGAAGGAGCCGCCCTTGCCGCGGTTGTAGCCGTCGCGCCGGCCCAGGATCTCCGCCAGGAGCCGTCCGGGGTCGCCGCCTCGGGCAAGGATGTGGCCGTGGTTCCGGTGCGTGGAGAACAGGAGGTCGTCGGGACGGAGCAGCGAGATCGCCGGCACGCCGGTGGCTTCCTGGCCGATGTAGACGTGGTAGTGGCCGCGGAAGCGCCCCTCGTGGTGCAGGCCGATGAGCCGTTCCTCGAAGTGCCGGATGAGCAGCATCCTCCGGCACTGGTCCAGCAGTTGTTCCTTGGCGATGTCGGGGAGCATTTCGGCAACCGGTATAGGCCATCGCGCCGCGGATGCCAACCCCCTTCATGACCCTGAGTGAAGCACGCCGAGGCGCCGGCGCTGTTTGACAAGCCCTCCGGGCCGGGCTAATCACGGTGCGAGCAACAAGACCCGCAGATTATGATGCGAATGGCCCAGACAGGACACTAAAGGAACGGATCATGACGCTTGAGAACATGGTCGCCGTGGTTACGGGCGGCGGACAGGGCCTGGGGCGGGCCATCACCCTGGCGCTGGCGGGGGCGGGCGCGAAGGTGGTGGTGGCCGACATGAACCCGGACACCGCCGAGGCGGTTGCCGCCGAGGTCGCGGACGCCGGTGGCGAGGCGCTGGCGGTGCAGGTGGACGTGGCCGACGAGGCCTCCGTGGCCGCGTTGCGGGAACGCGCCCTGGAGCGCTTCGGACGCGTGGACGTCCTGGCGGCCAACGCGGGGCTGTATCCGCGTTCCATGGTGGTGGACATGTCCGAGGAGGAGTGGGACCGGGTGCTGGACGTCAACGTCGGCGGTCAGTTCTTGTGTGCCCGGGCTTTCGCTCCGGCCATGAAGCAGGAGGGCAGCGGCCGCATCATCTGCACGGCGTCGTCCATCGCATACAAGGGCGCCGCCGGGCATTCCCACTACGCCGCATCCAAGGCCGCGACCCTCGGTTTCGTGCGCGGGCTGGCCCGTGAGCTGGCGCCCCACGGCATCACCGTGAACGCGGTGGCGCCGGGGACCGCCAACACGGCCATGCCGCGCCAGCACCGCTCCGAGGAATCGCTGCGGCAACGCGGCGAACAAACGCCGCTGGGCCGCATCGCGGAACCGGAGGACATCGCCAACGCCGTCGCCTTTCTCGCAAGCGGCGCGGCCGCCTACATCACCGGGCAGACCCTGGTCGTCAACGGCGGAGACTTTATGATTTGATCTCCGGACCTGGTGCCGGAGTCCCTTGACGTGGAAGGGAAGACCTTATGCTGAGAAAGAAGGTGTGTCTCGTCGGCTACGGCTCGACGGAATACTCGCGCAAGTCCGACCGGCCGCTCCTGTCGTACTACGCCGAGGCCATGCAGAACGCCATGGCGCAGACCGGTCTCACCAAGAAGGAGATCAACGGGTTCTCCATGGTGACCCAGGCGAGTCCCGACTACTCGCCCTACGTGGCCGAGCAGTTGGGCCTGGAGCTCGACTGGGTGCTCAACGGCGACTGCGGCGGCGCCGGCGCGGTGTGCGCCATCCGGCGCGCGGCGGACGCCATCGAGGCGGGCTATCTGGACGTGGCCTTCATCGTCGCGGGCAACGCCTTCGACAAGAACGTGTCCCACCAGCGGGTGCTGGAGTACCAGCGGGCCAACTACGTGGACGTGTACGGCTACGGCGGACCGAACACGCTGTTCGCGCTGGTGCAACGGCGCCACATGGAGGAGTACGGCACCACCCTGGAGCAGATCGGCAAGATCGCCGTGAGCCAGCGCTTCAACGCCGGCCCCAATCCCCAGGCGCTTCTGCGCACCCCCATGACCATCGAGGACTACCTGAACTCGCGCCTGATCTCCGATCCCATACGGCTGTTCGACTGCGTGATGCCGTGCTCCGGCGGCGAGTGCGTGGTGGTGGCCTCCGAAGAGCGCGCCAGGCAGATCACCGACAAGCCCATCTACCTGGTGACGGACGCCGAGAAGATCGGCTTTCAGGCCTCGAACATGCTGCCGGACAAGACCGTCACCGGCATGAGCGTGGTGGGCGAGCACCTGTTCTCGGAGATGAGCCGGGACAACATCGACCTTCTGGCCGTTTACGACGATTACCCCATCGCGGTGATGATGCAACTCGAAGACCTGGGCTACTGCGCCAAAGGGCAGGGCGGGCCGTTCGTCGACGACCATGACCTGACCTTCGCCGGCGACTTCCCCGTGAACACCGGCGGCGGCGAGATCTCGGTGGGGCAAGCGGGCTTGGCAGGCGGTATGCTGCACGTGGTGGAAGCGCTGCGGCAGTTGCGCGGCGAGGCCGGCGAACGGCAGGTCAAGGCGGCCGAGACCGCGCTGGTCACGGGCATCGGCTGGCTGTCCTACGCGCGCAATCTCAACACCACCGCGGCGCTGATCCTGGAGAGGAGGTCCTGATGGCCGGCAAGAGTCTTCCCGCCGTAAACGCGATCGACCGCGGGTTCTGGGAGGGGGCCGCCAAGAGTGAGTTGCGGCTCCAGAAGTGCCGCGCCTGCGGCAAGATGCAGTTCTTCCCGCGCATCGCCTGCACCGGCTGCCTCGGCGGCGACTTGGAGTGGGTGCCGGTGAGCGGCAAGGGCAAGGTGCACACCTTCTCCCTCTGCCGGGTGCCGCGCAACCGCGCCTTCATGGACGAGGTTCCCATCTACGTGGCCGAGGTGGAGTTGGACGAAGGCGTGCGCATGGTCACGCGCATCGTCGGCGACAACCGCGACCAGGTGACCCTCGGCGCACCCGTCACCGTCACGTTCATGGAGACGGAGGACCCCGACATCAAGCTGCCGGTGTTCGAGCTGGCCTGATTTGCAGCCGCGCCGGGAGTGTCTAGTGCAACGGACGCTCCTGGCGCGGCCCTCCGCTACGCCATGGCAACCGTCGAAGTCTACAGTAAGGGTTGGTGCCCGTTCTGCCGGATGGCCAAGCGCCTTCTGGAGGAGAAGGGCCAGGAGTTCGTCGAGTTCGACGTGGAGCTGGAGCCCGCCAAGTACGACGAGATGCTGGAGCGCTCCCAGGGCCGGTGGACCGTCCCGGAGATCTTCATAGACGGCGACCTCATCGGCGGCTTCGACGAGCTAAGGGCGCTGGATGACAGCGGCCGGCTCGATGAGTTGCTCGGGTCGTGAAACGATCTCTCCGGCGGTCGTAGCGGGCTCGCCCCTGACCCCCGTACCCACTTCCTCGCGTGGTGCCCGCCACCGGGGGGCGACCGCAGGTCGCCCCTACAAGTCATCGCGCCTTGCCGACGACGAAAAATCCTGCGCAACTCATGCCAGGCATTTGCGGGACACGACACTAGCTCCCCTTGATGAAATCCGCCACCCGTTCGCCGATCATCATGCAGGTCACGTTGGTGTTGGCATGGGTGACCGTGGGCATGATGGAGGCGTCGGCAACCCTCAGGTTGTCGATACCGTGGACTCTCAACTGCTCGTCCACTACGGTCATGGGGTCGGACGCCGGCCCCATGAGGCAGGTGCCGGCGGCGTGGTGGTAGCTGTCGAGGGTCGAGCGGGCCCACCGCGCCCAGTCCTCGCCGCGTTTGGGCTGGATCGGCGGGCCGTAGAACTCGGGCATGTCGCCGGTCTGGGTCAGCAGGTCCAGGAACTCCAGGGTCGACACCACGGCCGCGATGTCTCCAGGGTGCTCCAGCATCCGCGCATCCACTCCCGGCAGCTCGTGGGGATCGGCGCTCTGGAGGAAGACCCGGCCGCGGTTGCGCTGTTCCAGGAGCGCCGCGGAAATGTTCAGCGTCCGGCCCACGCCCTCGAGCACGGTAGGCGGGCGCATGAAGACGTGGAAGTCGCCGGTCTCCCGTGACGGGTCGCTCTTGGTGATCAACCGGAAGGGCGGCACCACCCAGTCCACGTCGAAGCCGCCGCGTCCCTCGAAGCCCATGTGCAGCATGGCGTGGTCCTGGTAGTTCTCGCCCACCCCGGGACGGTCGTGAAGCACCTCGATGCCGTGCCGCTCCAGCTCCGCCGCCGGTCCGATGCCCGAGATCATCATGATGTGGGGGCTGTGGAACGCGCCGGCGGTGAGCACCACCTCGGTGCCCGCGGCCGTGTGCCGCTGGCCGTCCTTCTCGTAGTTCACTCCGGTCACGCGGTTGCCCGACATGGAAAGCGAAACCACGGGGGCCTCGGCGATGACGGTGAGATTGGACCGCTCCCGGGCGGCGTCCAGGTAGGCCACGGTGGTGGACTGCCGCATGCCCTCCTTGATGTTGTAGGGCGAGGTGCACAGGCCCCAGGGATTCGGGTCGTTTACATCGCCGCGCGGCAGCCCGAGTTCCCGCGCCGCGTCCATGAAGACCTGCACCGCTCTGGGGACTTCCTGGCCGAAGAGGTAATGGCGCTCGAAGTAGAGCGGGCCCTCGTGACCGTGGTCGGTACTGTCGGGATTGTCCTGGTCGTTCTCGAGCCGCTTTAGGATTGGCAGGACGTGCTCCCACGACCAGGAAGGGTTCCCCGCCGCCGCCCACGCGTCCATGTCCGCCTTGATGGGACGGATGACCGACATCACGTTCACCGAGGAGCCGCCGCCCATGATCTTCCCGGCCAGGGAATAGAAGGTGCTGCCGTCGACCCTGCGCTCCGAGGGATACATGTTGATGTAGGGGGTCTCCAGCAGGAGCCGCACCCTCCCGGCGGCCTGGGCCACCAACTCGGGGATGGGCAGCGGATCGGGGCCCGCTTCCAGCAGCAGGACCTTCCTGTTCGGGTCCTCCGAAAGACGCGCCGCCGCCGCGCAGCCGGCCGAGCCGCCACCTACCACAATCACATCGTATTCGTTTGCCATGACATCCCTTTCCCGTTCCGCGCCGTTGATCTCTTTCCCGTACCAACTCCGCGGTTGCCGTTCAACGGTGCACGTTTTTTTCTTGACACCGACTCGAAGCGGACCTAGACTCGTCTTGTCTGGTTCGCGAACGGACAAGAGCCCGAAAACCCCGCGCGACGGTTCCGGGCTCGGTCATCAAACCGCCAGGAGGTGTCGGATGACTACAGACAATCCGCCGGACACGGGACGCCCGCTCTTGAGCGGGCAGGCGGGGTTCCCCGGAGGTTTGCCGAAGGCGGCTACCGGCTGACCGTCCCGACTCAGGTGTTGGACAACACGGCTTTAACGCCGTAATACGTGAGGGGAAAAGGCAGCACAGGACACAATCCCGGAAGCTCGTTGAAGGCAACCCGCGGCCGGGGAGCCGGACAAGAAAAGACACGCATCGACCGGCGTGGATAAACGCCGGGAGCGGGCTCTTCTCGGGAGGGGGGCCCGCTTTTCTATGTGAGGTGCGTTCAAGACATGATCGGGGCAGAAACATGACGCAAGAGGCAACCGAAATCTCCGGCTATCACGCCCACGTCTACTACGACCGTGACACCAGGGAGGTGGCGGGGCGTGTACGCGAAGGACTCGGCGACCGTTTCGACGTCGTCCTGGGCCGCTGGCACGACGTTCCCGTGGGTCCCCACCCCAAGGCCATGTACCAGGTGGCCTTCACCCCGGACGAGTTCGCCAACGTGGTCTCCTGGCTCATGCTCAACCGCGAAGACCTGGACATTCTCATCCACCCCAGCACCGGCGAGCACGTGGGCGACCACCGCGACAGGTCGCTGTGGCTGGGAACCCGGCTGCCGCTGAGGCTGGGGAAGCTGAGCTGAACGACGGCACGACACTAGTGCTGGAGCCCACCGTCCCGCACCCGCAGCTTCGCTTCGATGAATTCCTTGTGTGAGACGCCGATGAGGTTGGCGATCTTGCGGACGAGGTACTCCTCGTGCTTGTCGACGTTGGCGTCGGCGTAGGCGACGGCCCACAGGTACTCCACGACTTTCCGTTTCTGTTCCTGGGAGAAGCCGCTCTTGATGAGCGAGGTGAACTGGTAGTGGTCGATGGCGTCGTCGGCTTCGGCCTCGGCGAGTTCCATCAACTGGTGCGTTTCCTCTTCGGTGAGGTCGAACTTGTCCTGGAGGGCGCCGAGAACCACGGCGCGCTCGCCCTCCGTGCACTCGACGTCGGTGCGCATCATCTCGACGAGCAGGGCGCCGGTGGCTACCTGGAGCCGGTGCTGGTCCGTTTGGCGCACATCGCGGTGGCCGGGGTCGATCTGGTTCGTGAAGAACCGCTGGATGGCCGCGAGCATCAGGCGCCGCTCCCGTTGAGGAACCGCACCTGGTAGTCCCTCCACTTATCGGCCGGACGGGTGATGTCGCCCGTGTAGGTGCCGAAACGGCCGCGCCGGCGGTCGCGAAAATAGAGTCTAAGGGTCTGCTCGACGACGGGAAACGCGATCTCGTCCCAGGGGATCTCCTCCTCGCGGCACAGGCGTACGTCGAGGCTCTCTTCACCGGCACCGAACTTGCGCTCGCGCAGACTGCCGCGGAACATGACGTAGACTTGATTGATCTGCGGCAGGTTGATGAGGGTGTAGAGCTCCGCGATGTCGACGTCGGCCAGAGCTTCCTCGCGAGTCTCGCGGGCGGCGCCCTCGATGGTGGTCTCGTAGTCCTCCAGGAACCCCGCGGGCAGGGTCCAGTAGCCGTAGCGCGGCTCGATGGCGCGCCGGCAAAGCAGGATGGTGTCGTCCCACTCCGGGATGCAGCCCACCACGACCTTCGGGTTCGTGTAATGGATGGTGTTGCAGGAGGCGCACACGTGGCGGGGGAGGTTGTCCCCATCCGGGATGCGGAACTCCAAGGGGGCGGCACAGTCGCTGCAATAGTTCATCACCAACCCTCTCGCCGGCTCTGCCGGCAAACGTCGCGGACAGAGTGTGTGCGTCGACACGAGGCATGTGACGCGACACATGCGTGTGCCGCGCGGGCCGCCGGCACCGGATACTATAGGGGCATACCCGGGCAGGGTCAAACTTCGGCGGAACCGGCTTTCGTGCTATACACGATGCGACGGGAGACAGCATGTCCACTCCGATAGAACGCCTTGAAGCATGGTTTCGGGAAGCCGGGCCCGCGGTGAGTTTCTGCTCGCTGCGCTATGTGAGGGAACGTTCCGAGCACGTTTCCGTGCGGCGCGGGGTGGTGGAACCCATCGCGTCGGGGGACGACGCCGGCGTCATGATCACGGTGGCCGACGGCCGGGGCCTGGGCTACGCGGGCACGTGCGATCTGAGCCGCACGGGGCTGCAGCGCGCCCTGGAACGCGCGCGGGACTGGGCGCGGCGGACCGAGGCGTGCGCCGTGACGGACTTCGCCGCCGCGACGCTTGGTGAGGTCCGCCAGGGTGAGTACCGCACGCCGGTGGAGTCTTCCTGGGACTCGATGCCGTTGCCCGACAAGATCGGTCTGCTGCGGGACCAGAGCGAGCGGCTGCACGCGGACCCGCGCATCGTCGACTGGGATGCCTCCCTGTGGCACACGGAGACCGAGACCCTTTTCCTGACCGTGGACGGAACGCGCGTGCACCAAGTCCTGAGCCACTTGGTTCCGGGTTTGGGCTGTACGGCCAACGATGGCTCGGAGACCGCGAGCCGCACTTTCGGTGGCCGCGGCTTCTGCCGCCAGGGCGGCCTGGAGGTGCTGGAGCAGACGGGTTTCTCCGAGGCCGCGCCGGTGTTGGCGCAGGAAGCCCTGGAACTTCTGGCGGCGCCCAACTGTCCCACGGACACCATGGACCTCTTGCTGGCGCCCGACCAGCTCATCCTTCAGATCCACGAGTCCATCGGCCATCCGCTGGAGCTGGACCGCATCCTGGGCGACGAACGTAACTACGCCGGCACGAGCTTCGTCACGCCGGACATGTTCGGGCGCTACCGCTACGGCTCCGATCTCCTGAACGTCACCTACGATCCCACCGACCCGGGACAGTTCGCGAGCTACGGCTTCGACGACGAAGGGCTCGCGGCGCGGCGCGAGCACATCATCAAGGACGGGATTCTCATGCGCGGCCTCGGCGGTCACCTGTCCCAGCAGCGCACGGGGCTTTCGGGGGTGGCCAACTCCCGCGCCACGAGCTGGAACCGTCCGCCCATCGACCGCATGGCCAACCTCAACCTGGAGCCCGGCGACGCGGCGTTCGACGACATGGTGCGTTCCATCGAGCACGGCGTGTTCATGCAGACCAACTGCTCGTGGTCCATCGACGACTCGCGCAACAAGTTCCAGTTCGGCTGCGAGCGCGGTACCCTGATCCGTGACGGCGAGTTGCGCGAGGTGGTGAAGAAGCCCAACTACCGCGGCATCTCGGCCACGTTCTGGCGCAACCTGACTCACGTGGGACGCCCAGAGACTCGCGAGGTGCTGGGGACGCCGTTCTGCGGCAAGGGGGAGCCCAACCAGGTGATCCGGGTGGGTCACGCCGCCCCCGCGTGCGTGTTCGCCGGCGTGCAGGTCTTCGGCGGCGAAGGCTGAAGGGACTGAACGGACCGCGCGGCTGTCCGTGGGGTTTTGAAGCGCGCTCCCGTGACGGGGCGCCCGGATGCGCGATGCAGGACTATTTCTACGAACTGGCGGATTTTGGCGAAGCGCTGCTGAAGGCGCCGGAGGTGCTGCTGCTGGGCTTCTCCGGAGAGGAGTCGAGCTTCGTGCGCTTCAACCGAAGCGCCGTGCGCCAGGCCGGCGCGGTGGAACAACGCCAACTGGCGCTTCATCTGATCGGCGACGGACGGAGAGTCAGCACGCACCTCACGGCGTCCGGTGACGCCGCGCTCGACCGGGAGCGCATACGCACGGCGCTCGACGACGCCCGCGAGCGGCTGTCGGTCGTTCCGGAAGACCCCTATCTGCATTACGCGACGGAGGTCCATTCCACGGAAAGCGTACGGCCCAACCGCTTGCCCGAGAACGAAGGGCAGGTGGTGGACGCCATCGTGAAGGCGGGGGAGGAGCGGGACCTCGTGGGCATCTACATGGCCGGCGGGATCCACCGGGGCTTCGCCAACTCCCTGGGCCAGCGCAACTGGTTCTCCACCTACAGCCACCACTTCGACTGGAGCTTCCATCTGGACGGCGACAAGGCGGTCAAGTGCGCCTACGCCGGGTTCGTGTGGAATCCCGCGGAGTTCGAGGAAAAGATGGCGCGGGCCAAGGCGGAGTTGGAAGCCTTGCGCCGGCCTCCGCGAACCCTGAAGCCCGGACGCTACCGCGTATACCTGGCGCCCCAGGCCCTGGAGGAGGTCGTCGGCCTGCTGCGCTGGGGCGGGTTCGGGCTGAGCGCCCGGCGCACGCGCCGGACGCCGCTGCTGCGCATGGTCACGGACGCCGCCGCTCTCGACCCTTCGGTGCGCATGGTGGAGGACACCCGCGGAGGACTGAGCGCGGGGTTCGACGACGCCGGTTTCCTCAAGCCGGACCAGGTGACCCTCATCGAGGGGGGGCGGCTGGGCGATGCGCTGGTGTCGGCGCGGGCGGCGAAAGAGTACGGCGTTCCGGCCAACGGAGCGAGCCGGCGGGAATCGCCCGAGTCCCTGGCCGTGGCCGGCGGCACGATCCCGCGGCAGGACGTGCTCGCCACGCTCGGCACCGGCATTTTCATCAACAACCTGTGGTACCTGAACTACTCCGACCGGGACGCCTGCCGCATGACCGGCATGACCCGCTTCGCCGCGTTCTGGGTGGAGAACGGGGAACTGCGGGCCCCGGTCAACGTCATGCGCTTCGACGAAACGCTTTACCGGATGCTGGGCGACAACCTCGTGGGCCTGACGCGCGAGGTGGAACTCCTGCCCGATGCCAACTCCTACGGTGGCCGCTCCACCCGGAGCCTGAGTCTGCCCGGAGCGGTGGTGGACGATTTCGCGTTGACGCTGTAGCTTCGGTGGGGAGGTCGAGGTTCGTGGGTCGGCCCGCGTGGCTCACTAGTGTCCTGCGTCACAAATAGCTTGATGAAACCGCGAGGGCATTTTTGTCGTCGGCAAGGCGCGATGACGAGCAGTGGCGGGCACCACGCGAGGAAGAGTAACGCAGCCGACGGCGAAAAGGACCCGCGGATTCATCAAGCTATTTGTGACGCAGGACACTAGCATGGCCCTTGGGGCATTGCAGCCGTCGAAGTCAAGTGTTTTATTTGTTCGAAGCCATTATCACGGAGGCAAAGATGAACAGCAACGGTTATGATCGCAAGGCTGACGACCTCGGCAACATCGTCGGGCTCGAACACGTGAACATTACCATACCCGACCAGTCCACGGCCGTGACGTTCTATGTCCTGGGCCTCGGCTTGACCCGCGACCCCTACATGAACGTCGGCCTGAACAACATGTGGGTCAACGTCGGCGGCCAGCAGTTCCACCTGCCGACCCGCGGCACTCAGAAGATTCCCGGCCACATCGGACTGGTTCTCTCCGACCTGGAAGCGCTGAAGCGCCGCTTGGCCACGGTGCAGCCGGAGCTCAAGGGGACCCGCTTCAAGTGGCGCGAGGCCGCCGACCACGTGGCGGTGACCGGCCCTTGGGGCAATCGCTTTCGTTGCCACGTCCCCGGACCGGAGTTCGGCGACATGACCATCGGCATGCCTTACGTGGAGTTCCTCACCCCTCCGGGCACCGCCCGCGCCATCGGCAAGTTCTACAAGACCGTGCTGCAGGCCCCGGTGGTTTACAAGAACGGCAGCGCGCGGGTGAAGGTAGGCCGCAACCAGAGTCTGATCTTCACCGAAACCGACGGGCGGATTCCCAAGTTCGACGGCCACCACATCGCCATCTACATCGCGAACCACTCTCGCGCCCATGAGTTCCTGCTGCGCCGGGACCTGATCATGGAAGAGAGCAACGCGCACCAGTACCGCTTCAAGGACATCGTGGACCCGACCACGGGCGAGAAGGCCTTCGAGCTGGAGCACGAGGTGCGGAGTCTCTACCACCCCATGGTCGGCCGCATCATGGTGAACCGGAACGCGGGGCAGACCCAGCGGAACTACATGCCCGGACAGGACGCCTACTATCCGTAGGCCGTTCCGCTTCCTTACACCTTCTTCCTGAACAGGGTGTCCATGCGCCCGAGCGCGTCGACCATGTCGATGCCGGGCGCGTCCACCACCGGCAACAGCGGATCCGCCTTTTTTGCGAAGCGTCGGAGTGCCGTTTTGATCGTGAAGCGTCCGGGGTCGAGCTTCGCGGTCACCTCGGACCAGCGCAGCGGGCAGGAGACCGGCGCGCCCGGCAGTGGCCGCACCGAGAAGGGCGCGGCGATGGTGCGGCCGTAGCCGTTCTGGCCGAAGTCGATGTAGACCTTGCCATCGCGGGCGTGGAGCGGCCTTTGTACGGTGGCGATGTCGGGGAGCGCCTGCGTGCCCGCCATGGCCAGCAGGCGCGCGAAGGTGCGGCACTGTTCGTAGAGGTAGCGCCGTCCCATGGGCACCAGGATGTGGAGCCCGGTGGCGCCGGAGGTCTTGACGTACGAGGCGATCTCCAGCCCGTCCAGGATACGTTTGAGCTCCCGCGCCACGCGCACGACGTGTGTGAACGGGGCTCCCTTGGGGTCCAGGTCCAGCACCAGCCAGTCGGGGTGTTCCAGGGAATCGAGCCGGCTGCCCCAGATGTGCAGCGGGATGGTGCCGAGGTTGGCCACGTAGCGCAGGCTGTCCGTGTCGTTGACGATGAAGTAGTCGATGTCGCGCTCCGCGTCCTTGGAGTAGATGCGCCGGGTGGCGACCCAGTCGGGAACGAAATCCGGTGCGTCCTTCTGGAAGAACGACTTGCCGTGGATGCCGTCGGGAAAACGCGTCAACACCAGCGGGCGGTCCCGGAGGTAGGGCAGCAAGAACGGCGCGATGGCCGTGTAATAGTCGATGAGGTCGCTCTTGGTGTAGCCGTCCTCGGGCCAGAACACCTTGTCCGGGTTGGTGAGGGCGAGCTGCGCGGGCGCGGGATGCCGCGGCGCGGCGCTTGTTTCCGCCGCGCCGCCGGTGGAGACTTCCGGCGGATCTTCACGGAGACAATCCTCCGGCGCCTTGTCGTCGCGCAGGCCCAGAAAGGACGGGTGGCGCAGGCCGCCGTCTTTCGTCCACTCGGTGTATTCCACCTCGCAGACCAGCCGGGGCTCCACCCACCGGTGCGCTCTGCCCGCGGGCGATCCCGCGGGGAAAGGGGAGTCCTCGCGTTCCAGTTCCTGGAGCCATCGGTGCACGGCGCCCAGGGTCTTCCGGTCGAAGCCCGTGCCCACCTTGGAGACGTACTCCAGCGCACCGTCGCGGTAGAGCCCCAGGTGCAGCGCGCCGAAAAGCGGGCGCGTACCCCCGGGCTGGGTGTAGCCGCCGATGACGAACTCCTGGCGCTTGCGGCACTTGAACTTCAGCCAATCGCGCGAGCGCCCGGCGCTGTAGCGGCTGTCCGCGCGCTTGGCGATGATGCCTTCCAGGTGGTTCGCCGCGGCGGCGTGATAGAACTCCTCTCCGCGCTCCGGGATATGCTCCGTGTACTGGACCAGGCCGCGCTCCGGCACGAACATGGAAAGGCACTGCTTCCTTTGCGCCAGGGGCACGGCACGCAGGTCCCTCTTTTCGGCCTCCAGGCAGTCGAAGAAGAAGCCGCGCACGGGCACCGTCCGCGCCGCCTGCTCGATGTCGAAGCGGTTGTTCAGGTGCATGCGCCGCTGCAGGCGCTGGAAGCTCGGCCGGCCGTCCTCGTCCATGGCGACGATCTCGCCGTCGATCAGGAAGTCGGTGGGGGCGGCCTTGTTCAGTGCGTGGACGATCTCCGGATAGCGCAGCGTCACGTCGTCGCCCTTGCGCCCCAATAGGGTCACCGCGCCGTCACGGCGCCGGGCGAGAACGCGGACGCCGTCATACTTGATCTCGAAGAGCCATCCGGGATCCGAGAAAGGCGCCGTGCCGAGGGAGGCCAGCATCGGTCTCGGCTTGCGCCCACTCCCCGCCGCCGGGGCCGGCATGCGCTTCAGCGCCCGATCGAGACGGGCCAGGCGCGAACGCGGGTCCCGCCGCTCCGCCACGGTAAGGCCGGACAGGATGGAGGCGGGCAACGCCTCCACCGGCTCCGCGCCCGCCTCGGCCCCGTCCTTGCTGAACAGCAGCCACTCCTTGTCGCCCCGTCCCATGCGCACGAGCATCCACACGCCGCGCAGCTTGTAGCCCTGGAGCTCGATTTCCAACGTGCCCTTTTCGAGTTGTTGGAGCGGGTCCGATGCGTGGAGCAGCCGGTAGGAGCCCTGGTCCCACAGGATGACGGCGCCGGCGCCGTAGTTGTCTCTGGGGATGACGCCCTCGAAGTCGGCGTATTCGACGGGGTGGTCTTCCACGTGCACCGCGAGGCGCTTCTCGTGGGAGCGCACCGACGGGCCCTTGGGAACGGCCCAGCTCTTGAGCACGCCGCCCATCTCCAGGCGCAGGTCGTAGTGCATCGCCCGGGCGGCGTGCTGCTGCACCACGAACAGGCCGCCGCGCCACGAACCGTGGGCGCCGAAGGCTTCCGGGGTGCGCTCGGGATCGCGCTTGCGCCGGTATTCATCCAGCGGCGCGGCCATGGCCATTCTCCGGACTGTGCATAACGTATGGAATTCTAAGGGTATTGCGTGGTAAACTCCAACCCATCCAAACGTGTGCGGATCACGGAGGCCCTATCATGGCAGCACGCGCCATCAGTTCCGGGACCATTTCCTTCGGCCTGGTATCCATCCCCATCAAGCTTTACACCGCGGCATCGTCCGGCGGCGTCGCTTTCAACTTCCTGCACAACAAGTGCGGCTCGCGCATGAAGCAGCAGCAGTTCTGCCCCGTGTGCGAGGAGGTGGTGCAGCGTTCGGACCTGGTGCGCGGCTACGAGTTCGCCAAGAACGAATACGTCCGCTTCGAGAACGACGAGCTCAAGGCCCTGGAGGAAGAGACGTCCAAGGTGATCGAGCTGGAAGAGTTCGTGCCGCTGGAAAAGGTCGATCCGGTCTACTTCGAGAAGACCTACTACCTGGGGCCCGACAAGGGCGGCGACAAGGCCTACCGCCTGCTGGCCGACGCCATGACCGAGTCCAACCACGTGGCGCTCGCCAAGTACGTGATGCGTGGCAAGGAAGGGCTGGTGCTGGTCCGCGCGGTGCGCGGCGGACTCATGCTGCACACCATGTACTACGCGGACGAGGTGCGCGACTTCGACGAGATCGAGCGCGGCCAGACGGTCCAGATCAAGGACGGCGAGCTGGACTTGGCGGTGCGCCTCATCAACGAGCTGGTACGCAAGGAGTTCCACCCGGAGAACTACCACGACGCGTACAAGGAACGGGTGCTGCGCCTGGTGGAGCAGAAGGTGGAGGGGAAGGAGGTCACGGCGCTGGAGCCGCAGGTGCGTCAGAGCCAGGTCGTGGACCTGATGGAAGCCCTCAAGGCAAGCCTCGGCCAGCACGAAGGCGCGGCCAAGGCCAAGCCCCGGCCGGCGCGTCAGGCCGCGCGCACGCCCAAGACGCCGGCGGTCGAGGCCGAGGTCACCTTCGAGGAGTTCCAGACGGCGGTGGGCGAGTCCGGTCTGGAGGTGGGCGCCGCCGAATTGAAACGCAGCTTCAGCGGGCTGGCGTCCCTCAAGAAGCGCAAGAAGCTTGTCGCCGGCGACGTGCGCGCCAAAGTCGTGAACCTGCGCAAGGACCTGGAGGTCATCCGCTCCGACCCGGACCTTTTCGGCGACGCGCCCAAGAAGCTCAAGGCTGCCCGCATCCCTCTGACCGGGCGGGACTGGGAACGCTACTGACCGCTCCGGCGCGCCTTCCCGCCAGCATCCACCGACATGAGCGAGGAGACCACAGGCCGGGCGCACCGTGTCCTGGAGGCGGCCGGCCGGCTCCTCGATGACTGTGCCATAGAGCGCGCGCCGGTGGATCTGGTGCGGCTGGCGCGGCATGTGGGCATCGGACGCATACGGGAATTGGACATACGGCTCGACGGCCAGCTCGTGGAACTCGGGGACGGCGACTACGAGGTCATCCTCAGCCGCAACGCGCCGCACACGCGCCGGCGCTTCACCCTGGCCCACGAAATCGGCCACCTACTCGTCGCCGCCCACGAGAACGGGTCCATGAGTTGCGGCGACGGCCCCACCGAGGAGTTGTGCAACCGGGTGGCGGCGGAGTTGCTGATGCCCGGCCGTTTCGTCAACGCGGCGGTCACGCCGGACCTGGACGTGGCCGGCTTCCGGCGCTTGGCGACGCGGTTCCAGTGCTCGCTCGAGGCCACCGGCTGGCGCGTGCTCAACGTGGGAAAGGTCACGGGCGCCTTGCTGGTCTGGCGGCAGCAGGACGACGGCAGCCTGGAACTCTCCGCCGCGCCGCGCACTTTCGGCTTCGATCTTCCGTTCGAATCCGGCCACATCCTTGATGGCGACCTGCCGTTCGTGCGACAGTTGGCGCAACGAAACGACGGGCCGGTCACCTACACGCATCCGGCGAGCGGCAAGACCTACCGGGGCGACTATGTCCGTTTGAACAAGGTACTGTTGATGTTCTTCAAGACAGCAGGAACCGCGGTCTCGAGGCGCCGGCGGCGCGCGGCCGCGGCGCCGGGACAGCTCGATCTGTTCGCCCCCCGGGGAGCAAGTGAGTAGATTCCCGCTTCCGCGGGAATGACGTTCTGGTACGTAGGTGCGTCGTTGGTTTGACACGGTCTGATCGAGGAGAAGAAGTCATGAAGCCAATGGAGACCATCGATCTCACGGCGCTGATGGAGAAGACCGAGGCCGAGGGCAACGGCCGCACGGTGGTGTGGCAGGACTCGGAGTCCATCGCGTTCCTCAGCAGCGGGCGCAAGCGGCGCATCGACTTCCACGTGGACCCGAGCGACGAGGTGACGCTGGTGCTGAAGGGGGAGCAGCGCCTCCATTGCCTCACCGGCGAGGGCGAGGAAAAGGTCGTGACCATGGGGCCCGGGCAGATGACCTTGTGCCCGGGCGGGGTACCGCACTCCCCGCGCGTCGATGCGGGGACCTGGTTCCTGGTGTTCGAGCGGGTGCGCCAACCGGGGGAGCAGGACCGGTTCATGTGGTTTTGCGAGAACTGCGGTAAGAAGGTGTACGAGGTGGACGTCACCGTGGGGAACTACGGCGACGATCCCGTGGGACAGGTTCACCGGGATTTTTACGGCGACGAGAAGCTCCGGACCTGCAGTGACTGCGGCAGCGTCGTTCCCCAGCCGGAATAGGCGCGAATCGAGCCAGACACTCTGGGACGCGACGGAACGGAGTTCCCCTGGACGGACGCAAGATGGATTACGGCAAGGCATTGGAACGGCTGGCCGAGGGCTACGGCAAGGCCGAGCGGGAAGTCGTCGGCGCCTACTTCGGCACGCCGCACACACCCGCGGACCACATCCCGTGGCTCAAGGCCCAGGCCTTCAAGGAATACTCGGCCATTCAGCCCCTGGTGCACGCCCTCGACAAGCTCTACCCGCAGCTCGACCGGCAGGTGGACCGCCACGACTACGAGGAGCTGTGCCACAAGCTCGGCGACGAGATGAGCCACGCGCGCCTGATCATGGATTTCCTGGAGGAGTTGACCGGGGAGCGGCTCACGCAGAAGGACCTGACGTGGCTGCCGGAAGACCGCAAGCTCGCCGAGGTGCGGGCGCGCTACTCGCGCAGCTATGCCGGGCTGCTGCACGGCTCGGAGCGCATCACCACCAGCGAGATACAACGGCGCGACGAGGCCCTCGAGCGCGCGGCCATCACCCTGACCGAAGGGGGCGGCGGCGCGTTGTACGAGGTGTGCCGCCACCTGAAGGGGAGCCGCCCCAACCGGCGGATCGCGTCCATCTTCGGCCGCATCCACCGGGACGAGACCAAGCACAGCGACGCCAACGAGCTGGAGACGCTGGTCAAGACCCGCAAGGACCACGACCGCGCGCGGCGCATCCTCGCCGACGTATCATCCCAGCGTCTGCGCATGCGCAACGAACAGTTCGGATTCCCGCTGAGCAGGAGCGAGCTCCGAACGCTGGAGCGGGAGTGCACACGGCCGGCATAGCCGGTGGTATCGGGCGCGGCGCAGGGCGGGCCTGACCGCCGGCCCGCGTCAAACAACGAGGAGGTTACCGTGAGCACGGATGCAATGCCGGTCATCGACATGGACTCGCACGTCGAGGAGCCCAAGGAGGCCTGGGATCACCTCGACTCGAAGTACGCGGATCGGAAGCCCTTCCCCGTGGTGGCCGAAGACCTGCCGCAACTGGGGGGCATCAACGCCTTCTGGTACATCGACGGCACCGTTTACCCCAAACCCATGGGGCGGGGAAACCTCGTGTACGGCACTCCCATCGAGATGCGCTTCGCCACCCAGAAGGAGTTCACCATCGGCTCCCAGACCATGACCGACATCCCCGCCCGCCTGAAGGACATGGACGCGGTGGGCATCGACGTCCAGGTGGTGTTCTCCACGGTGTTTCTCCAGCCGGTGACCGACGACCTCATGTTCGAGGCCGCGCTCATGCGCAGCTACAACACCTGGATGGCGTCGGCCTGCGCGGAACGCCCGGACCGTATGAAATGGGGCGCCATCCTGCCCATGCGGGACCCGCGGCTGGCCTTGGATGAGCTCAATCGCAGCCTCAAGCTGGGCGCCTCGGTGGCCGGCATCTACGGCACCGTGGGCGAGACCATGCTGCACGACCTTTACTACGACGAGTTCTTCGCCGAGGTGGAGCGGTTGGGCGTGCCCCTGGCCATCCACGCAGGCTGGAGCCATCCCGGTATCACCCGCAGCATGGACGATGTCTCCGGCTCCCGCGCCATCGGCTTTACCCTCCCGGTCATGATGGGATTCTACAGCTTCCTGGGCGGCGGCATCCTGGAGAGGCACCCCCGCCTCAGGGTCGCCTTCATGGAGATCGGGGTGCAGTGGCTCCCCTACCTGGTGCAACGCATCGATCACTACCATCACGCCGACAGCGCCCTGGGCCTGCCGTTGCCGGTCAAGCAACCGGTTTCCGAAACCCTCAAGCAGAGCGACGTCTACTTCACACCGGAGGCGGATGAACTCTTCCTGCCCCAGGTGGCGGAGTACGTCGGCGAGGACCGGCTGCTGTTCGAGGGCGACATGCCCCACGCCGAGGCCCGGGAGGGCGCCAAGGGGGAGCTGCTGGAGCGGGAAGACCTGTCGGAAGAGCTCAAGTGGAAGATCCTGAGCGTCAACGGCCGGCGGTTCCTGAACCTGTGACGGAAGCGGCATGACTCCCGAAACGCTGGCGGACAAGGTACTGGAGCGGCTGAAGGACGGGCCGCTCCATTTCGAGGACATCCTGCTGGAGTTCAAGGACACACCCTATCGCGTGATGCTCCAGGCCTGGGGCCGATTGCGGGAAGCGGACTGTCTGGACCGGGAGATCGAGACCGGGCGCTACATCGCCAAGAGGACCGAACATGTCGCAGGACTTTGACGGCAAGGTCATCATCGTCACCGGCGCGGCCCGGGGCATCGGCCGTGTTTACTCCACCGAGTTGGCCAAGGCGGGGGCGAAGGTGGTGGTGTCGGACATCCTGGACGGGGAGCCTTGCGCTTCCGAGATACGGGAGCAGGGCGGAGACGCCTTCTTCGTCACGGCCGACGTCACCAATGAAGAGAGCGTCAAGGCCATGGCCGCGGCGGCCCACGACCGCTACGGCCGCATCGACGGACTGGTGAACAACGCGGCGATCTTCGCCGACGTCCGCTATGCTCCGTTCGACGAGATCAGCGTGGCCGAGTGGGACCAGGTGATGGATGTGAACGTCAAGGGCGTATGGCTGGCGTCGCGCGCGGTCTACCCCTACATGAAGGCGCAGGGTTCCGGAAAGATCGTGAACATCGCCTCCGGCGTGCCCTTCAAGGGTATCCCCGTGTACATCCACTACACGGTGTCCAAGGGCGCGGTGGTGGCGCTCACGCGCACCCTGGCCCGAGGTACCGGAAAGGACGGCATCTGCGTCAACGCCGTGGCGCCCGGACTGACCCGCAGCGAGAGCCTGCTGGAGGTGCGCGGCGGCCTGGTGGACGAGGACGACGTGCCCCAGATCCAGAGCCGCGCCATCCCCCGCAGCCAGTATCCCGAGGACATTGTCGGCGCGGTGATGTTCTTCCTCTCGGACGCCGCGAACTTCATTACCGGGCAGACGCTGTTGGTGGACGGCGGCTCCTACATGCACTGAGACATCCCATGAGCCAAGCGGACAGATTACCGTACCACGACATGCGCGGCCTGCTGGCGTTGCTGGAGGCCGAGGGCGAGCTCCGGCGCATCACGAAGCCGGTGGAAGCCCGTTACCTCAACACGCTGCTGGCACAGGCCGACACCGCGCTGCTCATGGAGAACGTCGAGGGCTACGGCATGCCGGTGGTGGGTGGGCTCGTAGGCTCACGCCGGCGGGTGGCGCTGGGACTCGGCTGTGACCAGCGGGAGCTGGGACGCAAGTTCATGGAGGCCCTGGACAACCCGGTCGAGGCCAAGGTGGTGGAGGCCGGTCCGGCCCAGGAGGTGGTGAAGATCGGCGACGAGGTGGACCTCACCGAGCTGCCCATTCCCTTTCAGCACCGGAAGGACGGCGGCCCGTATCTTTCCGCCGGCATCTCCGTGTCCAAGGACGCCGCCGGACGGCGCAACGCCGGCTGCTACCGGCTCATGTACCGCACCTCGCGGGAGACCAGCATCGACTTGGTATCGCCGTCGGACATGCGCTTCAGCTACGAGGCGTCGCTCAGGCGCGGCGAGCCTTTGCCCATCGCCGTCGCATTCGGCACCGGCACGCCCGAGATCATCGCGGCCGCCTACAAGGCGCCGCCGGGCTACGACGAGTTCGCCGTGGCGGGCGCCCTCTACGGCCGGCCGGTGCCGCTGGTGAAGTGCAAGACCGTGGACCTGGAGGTGCCCGCCCACGCGGAGATGGTCCTGGAAGGGGAGATTTCCACCGACGGCTGGACCATCGACGAGGGGCGCTACGGCGACTTCACCGGCCACCAGTGCTCGATCCGCTGGAACCCTGTCTTCAAGGTCAAGGCGGTCACGCACCGGAAAGACCCGATCCTTCAGACCATCCTGATGCCGTGGGAGAACGACTGGCTGGAGGCGCCGCCGCTGGAGGCCGCGGGATGGCGCGCGCTGCGCGAAGCCAGCATCAGGACCGTCGCGGTCTACGCCACCCCGGGGAGCGCCTGCTACTGGCACCTCTACGCCGCCATCGACAAGCGCCCTGGGGAAGGGAAGAACGCGCTGCTGGCGCTGATGTCGCTCCACGCCATCAAGCTCGTGCTGGTCACCGACGGCGACGTGGACCTCACCGACCCCATGGCGGTGGAGCGCGCCATGGCCTTCCGGGTCCAGCCCGACGAGGACGTCATCATCGTCTCCGGCGCCCGCGGCAAGCACCTCGACCCCACCCTCAAGGCTTCCCGCCTTCCCAAGGGCGCCCTCCCCACCACCTCCAAGATGGGCATCGACGCCACCATCCCGGACGACGTCGACCCCGCGGAGTACGAGCTGCTGGAATATCCGTTCATGGACGAGGTCAAGCTGGAGGACTACCTGTAGCGCCCGCGGGGCCGCGCCTCCGTTCCATTTTCGGATGTAACTCTTGGCCAACACAGATGGTTTATCCTGACGGCGCTAAAGAACTCCGCCTGGACGCCGATCCTATCCTATGTGGACAAGGCAGATTCGCGCGATTCCCGATGGCCGGGAAGATGGGTCCGTCCGGTGTTCGAGGCGGTGCTGGACATCGTGTTTCCACCATCCTGCATCGGTTGCGAGGCGTGGCTCCCAGCGACGACACCCGGCGCCTTCTGCTTCCCGTGTCTTGACCGGATCCAACTTGCCCGGCCGCCGTTCTGTCCGCGCTGCGGGCGACCCTATCCGCACGATTGGCGGGGCGATCATCTGTGCGGCGGTTGCCTGCTGCGGCCACCGGCCTTTTCCATGGCTCGGAGCTGGGGGTGCTATCCGCGGGAATCGGACGCGACGCACCCGCTGCGACAGGTGATCCACCGTTTCAAGTACGGCCGGCAGGCTTCTCTCGGCAAGCCCTTGGGGCGGCTCATGGCGCGAGCGTGCCAGCCCTGGGAGGGGGATTCCGGCTTCGATCTCATCATTCCGGTGCCGTTGCATCCACGGCGGCTGCGCTGGCGCGGCTTCAACCAGTCCGTCCTGCTGGGACGGGAGGTAGGGCGTGGCTGGGGCGTCACCATCGATCCCTTCGTCCTGACGCGAAAGACCGAGACGGCCCCGCAAAGCACGTTGAGTTTGCGGGAACGCGGGCCGAACGTCAGAGGCGCCTTCGCCATCGCCCCGGGCCGTGCCGTCGCGCGGACGCGCGTCCTGCTCGTGGACGATATCTACACCTCCGGGGCCACCCTCGACGAGTGCACCCGTGTGCTGTTGCACGCGGGCGCGCGCGAAGTGCGGGCACTCACCCTGGCGCGGACGGTTTCCTGAGATGCATCGACGTCCGCCGGTTCAGGGTCGCCACCATGCCGTACCGCGGCCTCAGCGTGACCTTGGCGGTGGTTTCGATGGGGTGGCCGGGGACCATGTGGACGTTGAACCGCTGGAGGATCTGGGCCAGCACCAGTTGGGTCTCGAGCATGGCCATGGCGGCCCCGATGCAGGTGCGCGGTCCGGCGGCGAAGGGCAGGTAGGAGAAGGGGTGGTGGCCTTCGGTGGCGTTGCGGTCGAAGCGTTCGGGATCGAAGCGTTCGGGGTCGGGCCAGAACTCCGGATGCCGGTGGAGGGAGTAGGGCACCACGGCAACATAAGCGCCGGCGGGGAGCAGACGGCCGTTGAACTCCTCCTGTTGCTCCGCCCGCCGTGAATAGCTCCACACCGGCGGATACAGGCGCATGGATTCCTGCACCACCTGTTTCAGATACGGGATCCGCGGGAGGTCGTCGGCCGTGGCGGGGGCGCCGTTCAGGGTCGCGGCCAGGCTTTCGACCAGCCGCTCCTCTACATCGGGACGCGTGGACAGCAGATACAGAGTCCAGGCCAGGGCGTTGGCCGAGGTCTCATGGCCGGCCAGCATCAGCGTCACCACCTCGTCGCGCAACTGCTTCTCGTCCATTCCCTTGCCGGTCCCCTCGTCGAGCGCGTGGATCATGCGGTCGAGGAGGTCGTCGTCGCCCGCGCCGCGGCGCCGGCGCGCCCGTATCAACCCGTACACGATTTGGTCGAGCCGCTTCATCGCGCGTCGCCACTTGAGGTTGTAGGGGGTGGGGACCCACGAGCACAGGGTCATCAGGGCGCGGATCTCAAGGGTGTTCAAGTTGGCCACCTCGAGGATCTCCGCGATCTCCTGGCCGTGACGGTCGAGGTCGATGCCGAACAGCGTTGCGCCGACGATCCGGAACGTCAACCGGCTCATTTCCTGGTCGATCCGGAGAGTTTCTCCTCCGGTCCGGGTCTCCCACTCATCCATCAAGGATGACGTCAGCGCGTTGATGCTCGCGTCGAAGCCGTTGACCCGGCGGTTGCCGAACATGGGCTGGATGAGGTTGCGCTGCTGCGCCCAGTGGGGGCCGTCGTTGGTGACGAGGCCGTTGCCCATGACCTGCGCCAGCACGCGGTAATCGAGGATGCGCTTGGAGAAATGCCGGTAGTCCCGTGTCAGGACCGGGCGAATGAAGTCCGGATGGTTGAGCAGGTAGACATCCCGGAATCCACGCCAGCGCATGAAATCCCCGTGCGTCCGGAGCAACTCGTGCAACAGGACGTGCATTTCCGCGCCCAGATGGAGCATCTGGTGGAACCGGGCCGTTGAGGGCGGAGGCCTGAGCGGGGCGGCTGTCTTGCCGTTCATGGACACACGGACAGTTTAGCGGCAGGTCATCGGTGCATCAAGCGGGGTCTCTCCGTCCCTGTTTGCACCATTTCGGTTTTCCGATAAAAGGGGGTAAACGTTCTGTAACTCGCGCTGATTTCGGCGCACTCAAGCACATCTGTGGAGAGGAACCGTCGATGGCCGAGTATCCCGTCGAGCCCGTATCCCATACCGAGCCCGCGACCACCCGGAAGGCCTATATCAGCGCCCAGTCGCTGCTCGAGGATTCCTTCCGGCTCGGGATGCAGATCCTGGAGAGCGGCTTCCGTCCGAGCTTCATCGTCGGCATCTGGCGCGGCGGCACGCCCGTGGGCATCGCCGTGCAGGAGTTGCTCGACTACTTCGGCGTCGAGACCGATCACATCGCCATCCGCACCTCCTTCTACAAGGGCATCGGACGGACGGATTCCCGCATCCGCGTGCACGGCATGCAGTACATCATCGACAACGTCGAGGCGGACCAGGGTCTGCTCATCGTCGACGATGTATTCGATACCGGCCTCAGCATCGAGGCGGTGCTCTCGCATCTCAAGCGCAAATCCCGCCGAAACGCCCCCGTGGACAGCCGCGTGGCCACGGTGTACTACAAGCCCGGCAACAACCGCACCGAGCGCGAACCCGACTACTACGTGCACAAGACCGATCACTGGCTGGTGTTCCCGCACGAGCTCCACGGATTGACACGGGACGAGATCATCAAGCACAAGCTCGGTGTCACGCCCTTCATGCCGCGGCTGTGACGCGCGCATTTCGGGGTTGCATCCCCGGACAACACCATATATAGTGCGTGCCCGTCTTCACCAACGCTTCATATTGTAGGACCAGACGGAACCGCGATCATGGAAGACACGCACGACGGCGCCCGTGGCGGCCATCTTCTCGAAGCCGAGGAGATCGTCAAGCGCTTCGGAGACTTTGCCGCCAATGACCGGATTTCGCTGCGGCTTCGTCCGGGCGAGATCCACGCGCTGCTGGGCGAGAACGGGGCCGGCAAGTCTACCCTGGTGAAGATCATCTACGGCTCGCTGCAGCCCACCGCGGGGCGGCTGCGCTGGCGCGGCGAGGCGGTCACGGTGCCGAACCCGGCGGCGGCGCGCCGTCTGGGCATCGGCATGGTCTTCCAGCACTTCTCCCTCTTCGACGCCCTCACCGTGGTGGAAAACATCGCCTTGGCGGTGCCGAGACCATTCGACCGGGAAGCGCTGGCCGAGCGCGTCGCCCGGGTGTCCGAGGAGTACGGCCTGCCGCTGGACCCCAAGGCGCTGGTGGCGGACCTGTCCGTGGGAGTGCGCCAGCGCATCGAGGTGGTGCGCTGCCTCTTGCAGGAGCCGCGGCTGCTGATCATGGACGAACCCACCGCGGTCCTCACGCCCCAGGAGGCGCGGGAATTGTTCGTCACCTTGCGGCGGCTCGCGGACGAGGGTTGCGCGGTGCTCTACATTTCGCACCGCCTGGAAGAGGTGCGCGAGCTCTGTCACGGCGCCACCATCCTGCGTCATGGCCGGGTCGTGGCCCAGGTGGACCCGGGCGCCGAGACCGCGGCGTCGCTGGCGCGGCTCATGGTGGGGGCGGACGTGCAGTCCGTGAGCGCGGCGGCACGCGAGTCGTCCGGGGTCGCGGCGCTGACCGTCACCCGTCTGTCCCTGCCGGCCGCCGGACCTTTCGGAGTGCCTTTGCGCGACGTGTCCCTGGAGGTGCGCAGCGGCGAGGTCACCGCGGTGGCGGGGGTGGCCGGAAACGGTCAGTCCGAGTTGTTCGAGGTGCTGTCGGGCGAACGGCCGTCGCCTAGCCCCGAGACGGTCACCATCGCCGGTGAAGCGTGCGGCGTGCGCGACATCACCGGGCGGCGGCGCCTGGGCGCCGCGTTCGTACCCGAGGAGCGGCTGGGGCACAGCGCCGTTCCCGGTTTCGGCCTGGGGGACAACGTGCTGCTGACGCGCCACGCCTCGGGCGACGGCCTCGTGCGCACCGGCTTCATCAGCGCTGGACGCGCCCGCGCCCTGGCGGCCCGAGTCACCAAGCGCTTCGACGTGCGCTTCAGCCGCCAGGACCAGGAGGCCAACGCCTTGTCGGGCGGCAACCTCCAGAAGTTCGTGGTGGGACGCGAGCTGGACCGAAAGCCTCGGGTACTGGTCATCAACCAGCCCACCTGGGGTGTCGACGCGGGCGCTGCCACGCTTATCCGGCAGGCGCTGGTGGACCGCGCGCGGGAGGGCGCGGCCGTGCTGGTCATCAGCCAGGATCTGGACGAGATCTTCGAGATCGCCGACCGCATCGCGGTCATCTCTCGCGGTACCTTGTCGGAAGCCTATCCGGCGGACGGCATCGATCGGGAGCGCATCGGCATGCTCATGGCCGGGGCGTACGCGGCCAGTCCCGCGCCGGACCCGGACGCACGCACGTGAGACTGGTGCTGGAGAAGCGCCCGGAGCGCAGCCGGGCGATGCAGATCGCCTCTCCGCTCCTCGCCGTGGCTCTCACCGTCCTCTTCGGCTGCATCCTCTTCGCCGCCCGCGGCATCGATCCGCTGCACGCCATCTACGTCTACTTCGTCGGACCCCTGACCACGCTGTGGTCCATCGAGGAACTCATCGTCAAGGCCACGCCGCTGGTGCTGATCGGCGCGGGCCTGGCCATCTGCTTCCGTGCCGACCTGTGGAACATCGGCGCCGAAGGCCAGTTCATCGCCGGCGCCTTGGCCGGGTCCACCATCCCCATCCTGGCGCCTCAATGGGACTCGGCCCTGGCCATCCCCGCCATGCTGCTCCTGGGCATGCTCGGCGGCATGGCGTGGGCGGCGGTGCCGGCGCTTCTGCGCAACCGCTTCGGCGCCAACGAGATCCTCACCAGCCTGATGCTGGTGTACGTGGCGCAATACCTCCTGGACTGGCTCGTGCGCGGACCGTGGCGCGACCCGCAGGGATTCAACTTTCCCAAGTCCATCAGCTTCAACGACTGGCATCTGCTGGCCACCTTCGGCGACGGACGGGTGCATCTCGGCGCGGTCTTCGCCCTCGTCGCGACGGCGCTGCTGGCCGTGTTCATGGCGCGCACGCTCATGGGCTTCGAGATCCGGGTGCGGGGAGAAGCCCCGCGCGCGAGCGCCTTCGGCGGCTTTTCCGTGCCCGGGACCACGTGGCTGTGCTTCGGCATCTCGGGCGCCCTTGCCGGGCTGGCGGGCATCTGCGAGGTGGCCGGTCCCGTCGGACAGCTCCAGCCCACCATCTCGCCGGGCTACGGGTTTACCGCCATCATCGTGGCGTTCCTCGGACGGCTCAACCCGCTGGGAGCGCTGTTCGGCGGGCTGGTGCTGGCCATCTGCTACCTCGGCGGCGAGGCCGCCCAGGTGGAGCTCTCCATCTCGGAGAAGACCGCCCAGGTGTTCCAGGGTACGCTGCTGTTCCTCATCCTCGCCTGCGACACGCTGATCCGTTGCCGCGTGCGGCTGGAGCGGGGACCGAAGGCATCCTCGTCGGCGGAGGGGGCGGCGCCGCTGGGGCTTGGCGACGCCGGGTCGCGCACGGCGAACGAAGGGGCCACGCGGTGAACGCCCTGGAAGCGATCCTGCTCACCATCGTCACGGCGTCGACCCCGCTGTTGCTGGCGGCGGTGGGGGAGTTGGTGACGGAACGTTCCGGGGTGCTCAACCTCGGCGTCGAGGGCATGATGATCATGGGCGCGGTCACCGGCTTCGCGGCCGCGTACACCACCGGCTCGGCCGCGGTCGGCGTGGCCGCGGCCATCGGAACCGGCGTCGCCATGGCGCTGCTCTTCGCCTTTCTCACCCAGACGCTGGCGGCCAACCAGATGGCCACGGGCCTCGCCCTCACGCTCTTCGGCATCGGCCTCTCGGGGCTCATCGGGCAGCCCTTCACCGGACTGCCGGGCGTGAAGCTCGGAGCGGTCCACATCCCGGGGCTGAGCGACCTGCCGCTCATCGGTCCGGTGCTCTTCGCCCAGGACGTGCTCGTGTACGCCTCCCTGGCCATCACCGCGGCGGTGGCCTGGATGTTCAAGTGGACGCGCCCGGGGCTGGTGATCCGCGCCGTCGGCAGCAACCACCATTCCGCCCACGCGTTGGGCTTTGACGTGGCCGGGGTGCGCTACCGCTGCATCGCCTTCGGCGGCGCCTGCGCCGGATTGGCCGGGGCCTACCTGTCGCTGGTCTACACCCCGCAGTGGATCGAGAACATGACCGCCGGACGCGGGTGGATCGCGTTGGCCCTGGTGGTGTTCGCCACCTGGACACCGGCCCGCGTGGCCGTGGGCGCCTATCTGTTCGGCGCCGTTTGGATCATGGGCCTCTACGCCCAGGGGGTCGGTGTCGCCATCCCGCCTCAGTTCCTGGCATCGTTGCCGTATCTGGTGACCATCGCCGCACTGCTGGCCATTTCCGGCAACCGTATCTTGACGAAAGTGAATACACCTGCTTGTATCGGTCAAACATTCGTGCCCGACCGTTAGACTCAACTGAACCGTACCTTTCACCCATCCGGAGGAGGAGAAATGAGAAAGCTCATCGTGCTGGCCGCCGTTCTTGCCCTGTCCCTCGTTACCGCATCCGCGTTCGGGGCGGACCCCTTGAAGGTCGGCTTCATCTACGTCGGCCCCATCGGCCATCACGGCTGGAGCTACCAGCACGACCAGGGCCGCCTCGCGGTCGAGAAGGCCCTGGGCAAGCAGGTGAAGACCCTCTACATCGAGAAGGTCGCCGAGGGTCCGGACACCGAGCGCGCCATCACTCGATTGGCCCGCGAGGGCGCCGGCCTGATCTTCACCACCTCCTTCGGGTTCATGGACCCCACCATCAAGGTGGCCAAGCGCTTCCCGAAGGTCATGTTCGAGCACGCCACCGGTTTCAAGCGCGCCAAGAACGTCGCGACCTACTCGTCGCGCTTCTACGAGGGCCGCTACGTTATCGGGCAGATCGCCGCCAGGCTTTCAAAGAACGGCGTCGCCGGTTACATCGCGTCGTTCCCGATCCCGGAGGTGGTGCGCGGCATCAACGCCTTCATGCTCGGCGCCCAGTCCATCAACCCCGACTTCAAGGTCAAGACGGTGTGGGTGAACTCCTGGTTCGATCCCGGCAAGGAGGCCGACGCCGCCAAGGTGCTCATCGGCCAGGGCGCGGACATCCTTTCCCAGCACACCGACTCCACGGCCCCCATGCAGATCGCCGGCGAAAAGGGCATCAAGGCGTTCGGCCAGGCGTCCGACATGATCAAGTTCGGCCCCAAGACCCAGCTCACATCGATCATCGACGACTGGAACCCCTACTACGTCCGGCGTACCAAGGCCGTGCTCGAAGGGACCTGGAAGTCCACCGACACCTGGGGCGGCATGGACACCGGCATGGTCGGCATGGCTCCCTACACCAACATGCCCGCCGACGTCGCCGCCATGGCCAAGGCCACCGAGGAGAAGATCCGCTCCGGCAAGATGCACGTCTTCGCCGGCCCCATCCACAAGCAGGACGGCTCCCTGGCCGTCGCCAAGGGCAAGAACCTCGACGACGGCACGCTGCTGGGCATGAACTGGTACGTCAAGGGGATCGACGACAAGCTGCCGAAGTAGAGGAGATCGGATACGCACCGGCCGGTCGCGAGGTGGTTTTCGTGCCCGCCCAAGGACAACGTGGCGGCTGAAAGGGTGGGGTGGTGCGCCCGCCAGGAATCGAACCTGGACTTAGGGTTCCGGAGACCCTCGTGATGTCCTTTTCACTACGGGCGCGTGTCTTCTGTTTACCAGACAGGGCGGCTGCCTCTCAAGTCTCTGGGGTGCCGTATCCGGTTTCCGGGCCGTTTACCTTGTAAATCTTCCACTTATTGGATGATTTGCAAGGTATTTCCTTTATTTCCCTACAGAGTCGAGGATGGCCCGCGCCACGACTTCCGCGGCCAGGATGCCGACTTCATTGACGTCGGCTTTACGTTTGCCGGTGGATAGGGCGAAGAGGGTGTCGCCGTCGTGAAGGGTGTGGGCGGGGTGGATGGCGCGGGCGATGCCGTCGTGGGCCATGGATGCGACGATGTTGGCTTCGACCGACGAGAGGGCGGCGTCGGTGGCGACCACGCCGATGGTGGTGTTGGTGCCGGGCGTAGCGGGGCGGCGCGCGCGAGGCGCGTCCGGCGCTGCGTCGGCCGTGCGGCGGGTGTCCTCGTCCGCAGCGCCGGCGACCATCTCGCCGGTGGCGGGATCGACGATGCCGCCCACGGCGTTTACGACCACCAGGGCGCCTACCGTGACACCGTTGGGAAGTTTGGCGCGGGCCGAGCCGATGCCGCCGTCGGTGCGGCGCAGGCCGGGGGCTTTGCCGACGGTGGCACCGGTGCCGGCACCGACGCGGCCGGTGGGCACGGCCTTGTCGCTGGCGGCCTTGCAGGCGCGGTAGCCCATGGCCTTGTCCGGGCGTACGCGCGGGTCGCCGACGCGGAGGTCGTAGATCACGGCGGCGGGGACGATGGGGACGACACCGTGAGCCGTGGGGAAGCCGGCGCCGTGCTCTTCGAGAAAACGCATGATTCCCGCGGCGGCATCGAGCCCGAAGGCGCTGCCGCCGGTCAAGAGAATGGCGTGGGCCTGTCCCACCAACCGTCCCGGGCGGATGGCGTCGGTCTCGCGCGTGCCGGGGGCGAATCCGCGCACGTCGACGCCGCTGGCGGCGCCTGCCGGGCAGAGCACCACCGTGCAGCCGGTGCGTGCGCGCCGGTTGGTGGCATGACCCACCTGAATACCCCGCACCGCGGTAATGGTGTTGTTCTCCATGGTTGCTGCGTCGCGTCCGCCCAACGGCTTGTTCACCTCACGCTTGCGCGGCTCCGACTCTACCAGAGTTGACGGTGGGTCGCACCTGACTGGGGCGTGACCGAAATAGAGGTGGGACGCTCGTCGGTCTGAGGCGGAGCTTCGCTGGGAAATGATTTGACATGTGCAAAACATGCAAGCATGTTTGTTTCATGTCCAAGATGATCCAGCTACGAAATGTTCCCGATGAGCTACACCGGATTCTCAAGTCGAGGGCTGCGTTGGCCGGGACGTCGCTTTCGGACTATTTGATCGCGGAACTCGGACGTCATGCCGAGCATCCGACCCTGGAAGAGTTGTTCCGAAGGCTCCGGAGTCGAGCGCCTTTTCGTCCAACCCTCACCCCAGCGCAAATTATCCGAGAAGAACGGGACAAGCCTTGATCGTCGTTGACGCCTCGGCCCTCTTGGCCCTACTCCTGAACACGCCCGGGGCGTCGGACATCGAGAAACGGCTCGTGGAGGCTTCCGAGTCCCTGCATGCGCCGCACCTCATCGATCTTGAGGTAACCCACGTCCTTCGGCGGTACGTGTCCATCGGCGAGTTGACAGCGCAACAAGGAGATGAAGCGTTGACGGAGGTCAGTGATTTCCGGATTACCCGTTATCCGCACTACCCCTTTTTGCCACGCATTTGGGCACTTCGTCACAACGTCACTGCCTATGATGCTGTTTACCTGGCTCTCGCAGAGTCCCTCCCCGCACCCTTGATTACCTGTGATGCCCGGTTGGCCGCAGCTCCCGGTCACCAAGCCACTATCGAGACGTTCGACACCTACGGCACTGAAGTGACGTAGTGCCCTGACTCACTCTGAGCGAAGGCTGTCCTTAGCGTGACTTGTTCGCGCAACACTTCCGCTACGGTTTGTGGTAGGCTCTCGTCGGTCCGAGGCGGAGCCTCGCTAGCCTGTAACCTGTTCCCATGAGCGACGACAACCCCACTCTGCGTCCGTGTCTTCGTTATGTCGACGTTTTCCCTGTTCCCGCGGAGCAGGGAAGGCAGGACTTCGGCATCCGTGACCCTCAGCACTTCAGCGACATGATCCTGCGTCTGCGCCCCGAGGCGGCGTACGCGCTGCGGTTCTTCGACGGCGAGCATACGCTGCCGGAGATCCAGGCGGCGTACCGCGAGGCTTACAACGTGGAGTTTCCGCTGGAGCTGCTGGAGCAGCTTTGCGAGACCCTGGACGAAGGCTACTTCCTGGCCAGCGACAACTTCAGGCGCCACTACCAGCGATTGGTTGACGCATTCGACGGGTCCCCGGTCCGGGAGGCGTTTCACGCGGGCATCAGCTACGACGAGAGCCCGGTGTCGCTGAAAGAGGGACTGGACCGGTTGTTCGAGCCGCCGGAAGGGCCGGGGTTGCCGGGCGAGCGGAGCGCGGCGCGGAACGTGCCTGGAATCGTCGTGCCGCACATCGATCTGCGGCTGGGGGGCCACGCCTACGCCTGGGCGTACAAGGAACTGGCCGAGGCGGAGCCGCCGGAGCTGTTCGTCATCCTGGGAACGGGTCACAACGCGTTGCGGAACCCCTACGCGTTGACCTGCAAGAGGTTCGCCACGCCGCTGGGAGAGGCCCCGGTGGACGCCGACTTCGTCGCCCGCCTGAGTGAGCTTCACGACGGCGATCTCTTCGCGGACGAGTTGGCGCACCGGTCCGAGCACACCATCGAGTTCCAGGTGCTGTTCATTCAGCAACTCTTCGGCAACGCGGTCCCCATCGTGCCGGTGCTGTGCTCGTTTTCGTACGCCGAGCCGGGGAACGGGCCGGCGGGCGAGTCCATCGAGCGCTTCACCGAGGGGCTGCGGGAAATCATGGCGGACGACGGCCGCCGCATCTGCCTTGTCGCCAGCGCGGACCTGGCCCACGTAGGGCCGCGTTACGGCGACCCCGACGGTTTCAGGGCCGATGAGTTGGAGGAGGTCAAGCGCAGGGACGTGGAAATGCTGCGCCACGTGGAGAAGGTGGATCCGGAAGGGTTCCGCGACTATCTGGCGCAGGAAGACGACCGGCGCCGGATCTGCGGTTTCTCGCCCATCTACACGATGCTCATGGCGATGGAGGCCGAACGCGGCCGCCTCGTGGCCCACGACCACGGCGAGATGGACCCGGTAGGATCGATCTGCAGCTTTGCCAGCGTCGTGTTCGAGTGAGCGGGCGCGCGTGCTTCGCCGGGCAGACGGTTCCGGCGCGGCAGCCAGCGGATCCGGCTCCGGGCGGGACGCTGCACAGTGACGCTACGACTCGGGAAAGAGCGTGTTGCCGTCGTCGTCCTCCACCGTGATGGCCTTGGTGGGGCAGATCCGGGCCGCGAAGACGATCTTGTCCTGGGTGTCGCCGTCGGGGTCCGCCACCTCCGCGATAAAGCGCTCGTTCATCTTGAAGACCTTGGGCGCTGCCTGGACGCATTTCTCGTGACCGTCGCACTTCGTGTTGTCCACCGTAACCTTCATGTTCCCTCCGGGATGAGTCTGGATGTCCCTTCTATAACGAACTCGGCGGCGCCGTTCCACCGGCCCTGCCCCCGGTGCGTTTTCGTTGTTGCAGTGCCGGAAGCGCCTGCGATATAGTGAACGTGGCATGCGGATCCATCGCTACACGCCCTGGGACGGCTCCCAGGTGGTTCGTTTCCCCACCGCCAACGACCTGCTCAAGCAGCTCTCGGATACGTTTCTGGAAGAAGAGGGCGTGCGCCGTGCGCTCCGGAGCCTGATGCGCCGGGGCTTCGAGTCCGAGGACGGCGAGCGTTCGGTGCAGGGGCTGCGCGACCTGCTGCAGCAGGCGGAGGAACAGAAGCAGGAACTCCTCAACAAGTACTCTCCCGATTCCTTCAAACTCTCGCCCGAGGAAAGCGAGGCCCTGAGCCGAAAACTAAACGAGCTGGCGGAGAAGCTGGAAGCGTATCAAGAGCAGATGCGCAACTTCATGGAGCGGCTGTCCGGGCGCTACGCCGACAACATGGACGAGCTGGCCGAGAGGATGCGCCAGGCCCAGGAACGCTACCAGCAGCTCAAGGAGCGCCTGGGCGAACAGATCGAGCAGCGCTCCATGCAGCAGCCGCAGAATCTCACGGGGCCGGGCGCGCCGGACCTGTCACAGATGCTGGACCGGCTCAGCCGGCTGCTGGAGGACGAGAACTTCCTCAAGAACCTGCCCAACATGCTCGACGCCGCGGTGGAGGACCTCGACAACCTTCTGGAGAACCTCGATTCCCTGAGCCAGCAGGAGTTGCAGCAGCTAAGCGACGCCATGTCCCAGATGGAGCAGCTCGAGCAACTGATGAACCAGTACCCCTTCCAGGGAAGCCAGCGCATGGGTATGGGGGAGGCCGGGCAGGTCCTGGGGCAGCTCCGCGGCCTGGAGCAGTTTCTGCGCTGGGGCCGCCGCGGGCTCGGCGACGTCTCGGACCTCGACCTGGAAGCCATGCGCGAGCTGCTGGGCGAGGAAGCCTACGAACAACTCAAGTACCTCCAGGGCGTCGAGCAGATGATGGTGGAGGCGGGCTACCTCGTGCGCACGGGAAGCGGCGTGCGCCTGAGCCCGAAGGGCATGCGCCAGCTCGGCGACAAGGCCCTGAAAGAGATCTTCCAGCTCATGAACAAGAACCGCTGGGGGCAGCACGCCAGCGCCAAGATCGGCAACCAGGGCATGCGGCTGGAGGACACGCAGCGCTACGAGTACGGCAACCCGCTCAACATCGACATCCGCAAGACCCTCATGCAGTCGCTGGAGGAAGGCCGCACCGGAGTTCCGGTACGGATCGAGCCCAGGGACTTTCAGGTGTACCAGCACGAGTTCTCCACCGACACCGAGACCGTGCTGCTCATCGACGTCAGCTACTCCATGCTGATGAACGATGCGCTGCACGCGGGCAAGAAGGTGGCGCTGGCGCTGAACCGGCTCATCGAGACCAAGTTCCCGCAGGATGTGCTTCACCTGGTGGCGTTCCGTTCCAACGCCAAGATCATCCGCACCGAGGACCTGCCCTCCATCGTCGCCATCACGTACTTCATGGAGCACGGTACCGATATCAAGGAGGCCTTGAGGTTCTCGCGGCAACTGCTTGGAAACAATCGCGCCACCAACCGTCAGATCATCCTCATCACCGACGGGGAGCCGACCGCCTGCAACGTCGATCGGGGCGGCCGCCTGCACAGCGGCTGGGGCTCGGCACTGCTGCACGAGCGCATCGTGCGCGAGACTCTCAAGGAGGTGCGGCGCTGCACCCAGAGCGGCATCCGCATCAACACCTTCATGCTCGGCATGGACTACTACCGCATGGGCTTCGTGGACCGCCTCACCCGGATGAACACGGGCCGCGTCTTCTACACCTCGCCGGACGAGATCGGCAACTACATCGTCGTCGACTACCTCGCCAACAAGCGCAAGCGCCTGCGAAGCTGACCCCGCTCCACCCCTGGATTCCCGCTTCCCAGGCTGTGTCAAAACGTCGTCCGGACAAGAATTGGCGCCACTCCCCCAAGTCGTCATTCCCGCGAAGCAGGCTGTGTCAAAACTCCATCTGAGAGAGGCAACAACCCCCTGAATCGTCATTCCCGCGAAAGCGGGAATCCAGGGGTGGGGAGGCGGGGAAACGCCGCTGTGCGCCCCACCACCACCCCTGGATTCCCGCTTTCGCGGGAATGACGACTCGGGGGGGTGGCGCCAATTCTTGCCCGGACGACGTTTTGACACAGCCTGCTTCGCGGGAATGACCGTATCGGGGGGTGACGGGCAGACAGGAGGTCAGTCGGTCACCAGCGCGAGCACGCCGGTGTAGGTGAGCAGGTGGTTGCCGCCGGCCATGGGGCCGATCTCGTAGTTGCCGAAGAAGCCGATGACCGGCACATCGGCCAGCGCGTGCTTGATGTAGGCCGTGTCGATGCCGGGCACGCCGTACAGGCCGCTGCCGCGCGCGCAGCAGTTGAAGTAGAGCCCGAGCCGCGGCGTCCTTCCTTCCAGCCGCGCCGTCTGCCGTTCCAGCATCTGCCGGAGGTCCTCCCGCGCGCGCTGCCCGTCCCGCAGCGTAAAGATCAGCGCCTGCCCGGCTTCCACGGGTTGGGCTACCGCCAGGATGCCCCTCTGCGCGTCCAGGCCGATAATGTTGCGCACGAGATACTGTCCGGGTTCGATCTCGGTCTGCAGCGGGTCCGGCGAGAGTCCCACGAACACGAACGCCAGCGCGCGGCGGAGGTCCTGCTGAAAAGGTTTCCCGATGAGGTCCACGAACACCTCGAAGGCGGGGCGGTCGTTGATCTCGAAGATGAGGTTCTCGTGGGCCTTCGTGATGACCATGGGCTCGCCCACGGGTTGGCAGCCTTGGGTCAGCTCGACCGCGGTGGTACCGGCACCCGACAGCGCGAAGCCTACCACGCTGTTGCTGGTCACCCGGTCCTCGTAGAACTGGTAGGTGCGGCCGTGGCTGCCGTTCTCCGACGCGCCCGCGCCCACCACGGGACTCGCATGGCCGGCGCTGGCCATGCCCTCCAGCAGGGTGTCGGGGCGGCTTCGGTAACCGTCGGCCAGCAGCACGGTCAGGGAAGGGGAATCGGCTCCCACGGCGTTGGCGATGTCCTGGCCCGCCGCCGCGTCATTGCCCTTGAGGGCATCCCGGATGAAGGGGCGCGCCCGCAGGGTGTCGGAAGCCAGCGCCATCACGGCCACGCCGGAGTCCCCCTCGATCTCGCCGCTGTCCGTCAGGATGCCCAGGCCGCTGCAACCCACGACGTTGCGGGTGCCGGTGATGCGCTGGAGCGCGGCCAGCTCCTGCTCCAGCCCTCCGGCGTGGTCGACCGTGGCGTAGAGCACCGCCAGGTCGGCGTTACGGTCCGGAAGGCCGGCCATGGCGCCTCTGGCGGCCTCCTCGATGGCTGCATGGGTCTCGGATTGCGACGACTGTCCGACTCCGGCTTTGAGCATGAGTTCAGGGTAGGCAAACCCGTGCCGCAGGTCAATCGTGGCGCCACGGTCGACCCGCGGGCGGTTGGTCGGCGAAGTCTCGGCCGGGCTTTCGCCCGAAAGGCGGCAAGGTCCCGCCTATGGTCCGGGCCTCCCCGTTTTGCTATAAAGGCGCGCATGAGAATCGTTCAGATACCGCTGCTAAGGGACAACTACGGTTACCTCCTGGTGTGCGAGAAGACCAACAAGGCGAGCATCGTGGACCCCTCCGAGGGCGAGCCTGTCTGGCGTACGGTGCAGGAGGAAGGGGTCGATCTCGTGGCGATCCTCAACACCCACCACCACCGGGACCACACCGGCGGAAACGAGTATCTCCTCCGGCAGAAGCCCGATCTGAAGGTGTTCGGCGCCAAGGTGGACGAGCACCGCATCCCGGGCATCACGCATCGGCTCATGGAGGGGGACGATATCGAGGTTGGGGAAGAGGGCGGGAACGTTCTGTTCATTCCGGGCCATACCATCGGGCACCTGGGCTTCGTGTTCCCGGGAAGGCTCTTCAGCGGAGATGCCTTGTTCGCCGGCGGCTGCGGCCGGGTCTTCGAGGGAACCGCCGAGCAGATGACCTCCTCCCTGGGGAAGCTTCGCGACCTTTCCGGTGACACCTTCGTCTACTGCGGCCACGAGTACACCGAAAAGAACCTCCAGTTCGCGCTGACGGTGGAACCCGGCAACGAGGATGTCCGCCGGCGGCTGGAGGCGGTGCAGGCACTCCGGTCCAAGGATCAGTTCACGGTTCCCTCCCGCCTGGACGACGAACTCGCGACCAATCCCTTCCTCCGCTGCGAAAGCGACGAGATCAAGAAGGGGTTGGCCGACCGCTTCCCGGGAGTCGGGACGGACCCGGTTTCCGTGTTCGCCAAGGTACGGGAACTCAAGGACGCCTACTAGGATCCGAGTTCCCCCCTCGCCCCGCCTGGATTCCCGCTTCCGCGGGAATGACGAATCGGGGGGAGGGGGTAGATTTCGGGCTCAAGCGACGCCCCGAACCCAGGGAGGTATTGGATGCGGTTTGCGACTCTCAAGGACGGTACCGTGGCCGCGGTCAAATCAGACGATGGGTTGGTGTCATTGGACGGCGTCTGTGGCTCGATGCTCGAGCTGGCGGCCTCCTATGAAGAGAGCCGTGAGGCCATCGAGCGCGCCGTCGCGGAAGGGACTCCGGTCACCCTCGACGCCACGCAGCTCGCCGCCCCGGTGCCGGCGCCTTCCAAGATCTGGGCCGCGGCCGGCAACTACCACCGCGGCAGCGCGAACCTCGCAAACGCCGGCGGACGCGGTCAGGCGGGCCAGAGATCCCCGGACGAGTTGCTGGAACACATCTTCCTCAAGCCGCCGTCCGCGGTCGTCGGTCCGGGCGACGACATCGTCATCCCGGCCAACGCCGAAACCATCTTCCCGGAGCTGGAGTTGTGCGTCGTCATCGGCCGGGAGTGCCGGGATCTTTCCGAGGACGAGGCACTGGACGCCGTATTCGGTTACAGCGTCATCCTGGACGTTACCGCACGGGGATACGGGTCAGGCAAGAATCTCATGGGCACCCGCTGCGTGCGCAAGGGTTTCGACACCTTCGCGCCGGTGGGACCGTGGATCGTGACCCGCGACGAGATACCCGATCCGCAAGCCCTGGAGATGCGCCTGTGGGTCAACGACGACCTGCGGCAGTCCGCCGGCACCGGCGGCATGATCAACGGCGTGGCGCGGCTGGTGAGCTACCTGTCGCAAGTGGGAACCCTCAAGCCCGGCGACCTCATCGCCAGCGGCAACCCGGACTCCCCGGACTTCCAGCAGCAACTGGCGGCGGGCGACGAGCTGGTGGCGGAGATCGCAGGAGTCGGGCAGCTCCGGCTGGGAGTGGCGCGCGCCGGATAGTCGGTGCGGCGCCGGCGGCGACCCGGCCCACCAAGGGGGAGGATGGATGACCGAGGACTTGCCCTTCCAGGATCAGGGCGCGACGACCCTGTGTTACGGCTGCGGACCGGCCAACGAGCAGGGGCTCCAGGTCAAGAGCCACTGGGACGGCGATGACGCCGTGTGCACGTGGACCGCGCAGCCGCACCACTCCGGCGGCACGCGCGAGGTGGTGAACGGCGGTGTCATCGCGACCCTCCTTGACTGCCACAGCCTCAACCTCGCCATCGCCCGTGCCTACCGGGACGAGCAGCGTCCCATCGGCAGCGCGCCGCGGGTGTTCTTCGTCACCGCCAGCATGAATATCAACTACCGCCGCCCGACCCCTCTCGGGAAACCCCTGGAGTTGCGCGCCACCCTCGGCAAGGTCGAGGGGCGCAAGACCGTCGTGCGTTGTACGTTGAGCTGCGAACAGCAGTTGTGCGCCGAAGCGGATGTGCTTGCCATCCGCATCCACCGCGACGAGTCGGTGGAGCCCACGCGTTAGCGCAACCCCGATCCATCCGCTTCGCCCTGAGCCTGGTGTGATGTCTGGCTAGTGTCGTGTCCCGTAAATACCTGGCATAAGTTGCGCAGGATTTTTCGTCGTCGGCAAGGCGCGATGACGAGCAGTGGCGGGCACCACGCGAGGAAGACCCCGGGTCAAGGCCCGGGGTGACGTAACGCAGCCGACGGCGAAAAAGACCAGCAAATTATGCCAGGTATTTACGGGACACGACACTAGTTCGCATATTCAATATGCGAATCAACCAGCGCCGGGTCAGTGGCGCGAAATCGAAGGGCCGTGCCGCCAGTGCGACCAGAACGACAATCCGAGGTAATAGGCCGGGAAGAACAGCGAGGCCCAGGCCACGCCCGGCGGTGGGGTGGGCAGGTAGAATACGACCACGAAACAGAGCACTCCCCAAACAGCCCCCAACGTGATGGTCAGACCCTGGAGGAAGGCGTTCCGGCTCGGATAGATGTATCGGATGGGTACGAATACCATCACCGACAAGGAGATGACCAGGAACGCGTTGAACCAGGGGCTCAACTCCAGCACGAAGCAGTAGAACGCTACCACGTTCCAGTACGAGGGAAACCCCAGGAAGAAATGGTCCGGGGTCTTGGCGTCGGCCTGCGAGAAGCCGTACGCGCTCGCCAGGAGGGGCAGACACACGATCCACCACCCGTGGCCGGCGGGCAACAGCCCGGCCCAGAGGAATAGGAAGCAGGGGACGAAGACGTAGTTGAGGTAGTCGACGATGTCGTCCAGACGGGCGCCATCGACCCGTGGAACCAGTTCCTTGACCCGCGCCGCGCGAGCGAGAGTGCCGTCGGTCGCGTCGAGAACCAGCGCCAGCCCCATGAGCGCCAGTGCCTCGCGATAGCGGCCGCCGGCCACCAGCGCAACCGTGAACACCGCCACCGCCGCCCCGAGGGCCGTGTAGAGGTGCACCAGCCAGGCTAGCAACAATCGCAAGGGCAAGTGGGCAGGGAGAGCGCGGCTCCAGGGACGGCACTAGTTCTGTGTGGCGGAATAGCTTGCGCGGGTGCGCAACCGTCCGATCCAGCCGGTTACGTTCTTGAAGTCCGGATCCAAGGACACCTGGAAGCGTTCCAGCAGGGCGACATTGGGCATGTAGGCGATGTCGGCGAGGCTGAAGGAGCCCGCAAGATACTCCCGCCCCTGGAGTTGTGTGTCGAGCGCGGCGAACGCCCCCACGATATTCGCCTGCGTCTGGCGGATGAGCCCGCCGTCACGCTCCTCCTCGGGCTTTCGGTATTCGTGAATCAGGGTCACGAAGTGGGGATTGACGTGGTTGTCGCGGTAGTCTTCCAACAGGCGTGCGGCGGCGCGGTCTTCGGAGTCCGCGGGCAGGAGAGGCGGGTGCGGATACTCGTCCTCCAGGTATTCGTTGATGACGGTGGAGTCGTAAACCACGAAGCCGTCGTCATCGAGGGCGGGCACTTGCCCGAAGGGATGGATCTTGAGATACTCCGGGTCTTTCTGTTCCCGTTTCGTCAGGTCGATCACGACGCTTTCGAATTCCAACCCCTTCTCCAGCAAGGCGATCCGCACCTTCAAGGAGTTCGTCGAAGGTGGAAAATGGTAGAGTTTCATGCCGCAACCTCCTGATCGTCATCACCCCAGTCCCTTGTCGCGACGATAGCACAAACCGGGGGGCAGGACTACCGATGCCCGCCCGTCCTCAAACTTCCAACCCAAGCCTCCGGACGCTCTCGATATAGTCCGCGACGCCCCGCTCCAGGTCGTACCGCGGCGCGTACCCCAGTTGCTCTTTGGCCTTGGTAATATCGAACTTGCAGTAGCTCTGTTTGTAGCCCTCGCGGAAGTCGAGGCCGGGACCGATGTCGAGCCTGGCGTCCGGGAAGTGGCGTTTCAACTCGGCGGCGAAGTCCTTGAGGGTGACGCCCTGGGCGGTGCCGATGTTGAAGATCCATTGGGTCAGGTTCTCGGCGTTCAGCGCCAGCACGATGGAGTGCGCCACGTCGCCGACGTAAACGACATCGTTGCGCTGGTCGCCGCCGCGCGGGATCGTAAACCCGCGTCCGGCGATGGCGTCCTCGATGATCTTGCCGTAGAGAGCCAGGACACCGTGGCGCGCGAGCTTGCCCGGGCCGTAAATGGAGGGGTAGCGCAGGGCCACGAACTCGACGCCGTAGCGCTTGCGGTAGTAGTTGCCCAACGTCTCGGAGCAGACCTTGGTGACGCCGTAGATGTCGGCGGGGTTGGGCGGATGGGTTTCGTCCAGGGGGACGAAATCGGGGTCGCCGTGCTTGCCGCGGATCTCGCCGACGAAGGCGTTGGAGCTGGTATAGACCACGCGCCGAACGTCGCACGCGCGGGCCGCCTCCAGCACGTTCAGGGTCCCGTCCACGCCGATGGCGATGCCCAGGGAAGGGTTGGCCTCGGCCGGGCCGGGCATCAGCGCCGCCATGTGCACGATGTGGGTGATTCCGTGGGCCGACACCGTCTCGCGCAGCGCGGCACCATCGAGAATGTCGCCGGTGACCACGTCCACGTCGTCCGCGATGTCCGCGATCAGTGACGGGTCCACGCGGCTGTCCAGCAGCACGGGCCGCTGCCCCTGGGACACGAGAAGGCGAGCGGTGGCCGCGCCGTTCACGCCGGTTCCGCCGGTAATGAGAATCTTCATGCCCCACGCTTAGCGGCTTACGGCGCCCCATGCAATACGGTATATTGAAGGCATGATGTACCGGAACCAGCCCTCCTACGGCTCGTTCAGCTTCGGAGGTCCGGTAACGCCGGCGGTCAAGTGGCTGCTGATCGTCAACATCACCGTCTTCGTCTTTCAGCTTCCCTTCCTCGGCGGGCCCCCGCTCCTGTGGATCTTCGGTCTGGTCCCGCAGCTCGTGTGGAACCAGTTGCACATCTGGCAACTCTTCACCTACCAGTTCCTGCACTTCGGCCTGTTCCACATCCTGTTCAACATGCTCGCTCTGTGGATGTTCGGGTGCGACCTGGAACGGGCCTGGGGCACGCGGTTCTTCCTCAGGTACTACTGGGTCAGCGCGGTCGGAGGCGGTCTGTGCGTGCTGTTCCTGGAGCCGAACCAGGGCATTCCCACCATCGGGGCTTCCGCGGCCATCTACGGCGTGCTGCTGGCGTACGGGCGGCTCTACCCGAACAACGTCATCTACCTCTATCTGCTGTTCCCCATCCGCATGAAGTACTTCGTGCTCATCATCGGCGCCATCGCTTTCTTCTCGTCCATCAGCCCGGGCAACTCGGGTATTTCCCACCTCGGCCACCTGGGAGGCATGGCGTTCGGCTACGTCTACCTGAAATGGGGCCACATGCTGAACCCGAGGCGTTCATGGGCTCGGGCGCGGCACGAGTACTATCGCTTCAGGCTCGCGCGCCTGAAGCGGCGTTTCCGCGTCGTCGAGGGAAAGAAAAGAAACGACGAACCGCCAACGCTGCATTGAATCGGGGCGCCCGGACCGGCGGCGGAGCGTTCCCGCGAGGAGGGCGTCACTCCGCGATGTCGGGACGGCGCGACTTCTTGGTCTCGCCCCGCTTGCGCTTGTCGTCGAGGCGGCGCCGGCGCGATGCGGCGGTGGGCTTGGTGGGGCGGCGTGGAGGCGGCGGCTCCGCGGCCTTGCGGATCAGCGCGGCCAGACGTTCCAGCGCATCCTCGCGGTTGCGCGACTGGTCGCGGTAGCGCTTGGCCTCGATGGTCAACACCCCGCGCTTGTCCACCCGCGTGCCGGCGATCCGCCGCAGGCGTTCCCGCACGGCTTCCGGCAGCGACGGCGAATCGACGATGCTGAACCGGAGCTGGACCGCGCTGGCCACCTTGTTGACGTTCTGACCGCCGGGCCCCGAGGCGCGGATGAACCGCTCCTCGATCTCGTCTTCGTCCAGACTGATGCGGCTCGTAATGCGCAGCATCGGTGGTCTTGCCTCCGCTTTCGGAAATCCCGGCGCCGCTTCAGGCGCCATGTCCTTGTGTAACAGATCCCGGATAGAACATTCGAGGTGTGCCCATGCGAATCATTCGAATCCTTCTCATGTTCGTCGGAGCCTTGACCATGCTGGCCGCCGTTGGCGTGGTCGCGGTTGTGTTCTTCTTGTCCACGCGGACCGCGGCGGTGCCGGAGAAGACGGTCCTTACCCTGGATCTGGACCGCAACGTCAGCGAGCTGGGGAGCGGCGGACTCACGCCCTGGACGCGGATCGGGAAGACACCGCCGACTCTCTGGGAGACCGTCGCCGCCATCGAGAGGGCCGCGCGGGATGAGCGCGTGGTGGGCCTGGTGGCGCGGGTCGGCGCCTCCGGCATGGGTCTGGCGCGGATACAGGAACTGCGCGACGCGGTGCGGGGTTTCCGGCGATCGGGCAAGGCAGCCTACGCCGTTGCCGAGTCCTTTGGTGACTTCGGACCCGGCAACGGCGCCTTCTATCTGGCCGCGGCGTTCGAGAAGATCTATCTGCAACCGTCCGGCGACGTCGGGCTCACCGGCCTGCTGGCGGAGAGCTATTTCCTGAAGGGAACGCTGGAGAAGCTCGATGTGAAGCCTCGGCTGAATCAGCGCGAGGAGTACAAGGGGATCACGGATCTCTTCACCGAGAGCGGCTACACGGGTCCTCAGAGGGAAGCCGTCGGCCGCATCCTGGAGTCCTTGACGGAGCAGTTGATCGCTGGAATTTCCGTGGGTCGTGGCCTCTCCCGCGCCGCGGTCAGGGACCTGATGCAGCAGGCGCCGATTCCCGGCCCGGAAGCTCTGGAAGCGAACCTGGTGGACGGCCTGCGGTACCGCGACGAGGTGGATGCACTGGTGCGTGAAGCGTTGGGGGATGACATCGAGTTTCTGCCCGTGACGGAGTATGGCCGCCGTGCCCAGGACAGCGAAGACGACACGGCCACGGTGGCGCTGATCCACGGTTTGGGTCAGATCCACCGCGGACGCAGCCGCCACCCGGCCTTCGCCGGGGCGCATTCCATGGGCTCGGACAGCGTGGCGCGCGCCTTCCGCCGGGCCGCGGACGACAAGGACGTGCGCGCCATCATTTTCCGCATCGACAGCCCGGGCGGCTCCTACGTGGCGTCGGACGCGATCTGGCGCGCGGTGGTGCGCGCCCGGCGCCGCGGCAAGCCGGTGGTCGTCTCCATGGGCAACGTCGCCGGCTCCGGCGGCTATCTCGCGGCGGCTCCCGCGAACCGCATCGTGGCCCAGCCCGCGACCCTCACCGGTTCCATCGGTGTGGCCGCGGGGAAGGTGGTGATCGAGGGGCTGTGGGAGAAGCTCGGGGTGTCCTGGGACCATGCGGCGGGCAACACCAACGCGACCTTCTGGAGCGCCGTACGGGACTATGACCCCGCCCAGAGGCAACGCCTGGAGCATCTCCTGGACGTCGTTTACGACGATTTCGTCTCCAAGGTGGCGGAGGGGCGGAAACTGTCCAGGGAAGAGGTGCTGGCGGCCGCCAAGGGCCGCGTCTGGACCGGCGCCGATGCCAAGGAGCGCGGCCTGGTGGACGAGCTTGGCGGTTACGAGGCCACGATACGGGCGGTGCGCGAAGCGGCGGGTATCGCGCCGGACGCCGCCATCCGTCTGCGGCCGTTCCCGCGCCGCAAATCCACTCTCCGATTGCTGGCCGACGAGTTGATGGCGGATGAAGATGCGCATATCCGGACGTCGGCGACCGGCTTGTTTCGCGGGGTGGCGGAGCGTCTTGCGCTGTTGCCTGCCCGGCCTTGGGGGAATCCGGCCGGACGGCGGGGGATTCTAGAGATGAGGCTGCCGGACCGGCTCCGTTGACCTCGTCGGTCCCCTCTGGTCAGACGCGCAAAATTTGACTATATAGTATAGAAAATAGCCCTTCCGATGACGGAGAGTCTGTATTTCCGCTTCGTATTCCGTGGGTTTGCTCCAGTCAGGCCGTGAGGTTCCCTGACGGGGTTTTTCATCAGGAGGAAAATCAATGCGCGCTCCAGTGGATCTGTTTGTACGGCCGGCGGTCATTGCTCTGTGCGTGGCAGCACTGTCTGCGTGTGGCGGCGGCGGTGGCGGTGCGATGCCCATGGTGGTCCATCCTCCGGCAGAGCGGATGGCCGAAGCCTTGAACGCCGCTTCGGCGACCGCACGCCGCCACGTGTCGGTAAGGTTGGCAGGGACCGCCATCACCGGCGTCGCCTCCAGTACCGCCTCCACGACCGCTCTGCGGCCCCTCGCCGGAGGGGACTGGAACACCGGCGTGACACAGGCCCCGCTCAACTCGGACCCCGATGCTCCGCGCGACAACCTGGTCATTAACGCATGGTATGTCGACGGCGGTGTGCTCTTCGAGAGGATGGAGCTCGAGCAGGGATTCAGGCAACACACGAGCGCGGAACCCGCACCTCCAGGTTACCTTGCCTCGGTAGCCCCACCGTCCGGGGCGTCTCAGTGGCGCGGAGTAGAACACTTCTTCGTTACCCGCGACGGAGGGAGACACTACTCCGTTTTCTACGCGGATATCGAGGACGGCGACGACTCCGATCCGGACTACCTGGCTCTCGGGTACTGGGCGTGGATGCCCGGCCCCGGCATTGACCGCATGCCTTTCGTCGGCGCCGCCGCCAGCGGCAACGATCCGTTCCTTGCCAGTCACCTCACCGGCGTCGGAGGGCGGGCAACGTACCAAGGTGCGGCCACCGGACTGTACGCGAGCCGCGGCGTGCCTCCGGTGTTTCACGCCTTCGATGCGACCGTCCGGTTGACGGCCGACTTCGACGCAAGCCGGATATCCGGAGCGATTACCGCCGCCACGGACCCCTCCACGGGCGCGGCGCTGTTCGACAACCTGACGTTGGAAGCGGCCGCGTTGCGGGCCGACGCCGCGTTCTTCAGGGGACGCGTGTCCGCCATGCTCGACGGCCAAGCCGCGGTGGGCCGGTGGGGTGGTCAGTTCTACGGCAACGGTTTGGCCACCACGGACATTCCGGTCTCATACGCCGAGGCTCCGAGGTCCGTCGGCGGGACGTTCGGTGCACGCGTGCATGACGGTGATCGCCTCATCGGGGCCTTTGGCGCCTACCGGGAGGAGGAATAGCAGGCAGGCCACCGGTTGACACGGGGAAGGGGGCTTCGTTAGGAACCTGTCCGAGTAGCCGGAGTGCGCTCGGACACCATGATTGACGGAATCAGAGTCCTTGAACTCGGCCACATCGTGGCCGGCCCCACGGCGGGCCTCATCCTGGCGGCGTTGGGGGCCGACGTCATCAAGGTGGAGCGCCCGGGCAGCGGCGACCAGGCGCGTTTCAGCCGCGGCAATCAGGGCTACTTCCTGGCCTTCAACGGCGGCAAGCGCAGCATCACCCTCGATCTCAAGGAACCGCGCGGGCGCGAGGCGTTCGAGCGCCTGCTGCGCACCGCCGACGTTCTCATCGACAACTACGGCCCCGGCGTGCTGGAGCGCATGGGGCTGGACCACGAGACGCTGCAGCGCATCAAGCCCGGCCTGCTGCACTGCGGCATCAAGGGTTTCCTGTCCGGACCCTACGAGAACCGCAACCTGCTGGACGAACCCGCGCAGATGATGGGCGGGCTGGCGTACATGACCGGACCGCCGGGGATGCCGCTCCGGGCGGGGGCGTCGGTGGTGGACCTGACCGGCGCGCTGTTCAGCGTCATCGGCATCCTGGCGGCGCTGCTCAAGCGCGGACGCGACGGCCAGGGGAACGACCTGCGCGTGGGGCTGTTCGAGACCGCGGTCTTCCTGGTGTCCCAACACATTGCCAAGGCGGGCATTTCCGGCGAGGTGCCGGCGCCCATGACCGAGCGCGGCGTGGGCCAGGACCTGGGTTGGGGCATCTACCGGGTCTTCGAGACGCGGGACCGGCGCCACGTGTTCATCGGCGTCACCAGCGACGTGCAATGGGAAGCATACTGCCGTGAGTTCGCTCTCGACGACCTCTGGGCGGAGGAGGCGTTGCGCGACAACGCCGGCCGGCGGGCGGAGTTCAGGAGGCTGACGCGCCGCACCGAGGAGATGGTGTGCACGCTCGAGTTCAGCGACATCGTCGCCCGGCTGGAATCGGCCAACATTCCCCACGCTCCCATCAACACGCCCATGGACCTGTTCGATCATCCACACCTCAAGGAACGCGAGCATTGGACCGCCGTGACCGCGCCCGACGGGACCTCGTCCCCCTTGCCCGCGCTACCGGTGGACTTCCGGGAAGCGGAACTGCCGCGCCGCACGGATCCGCCCCTGTTGGGGGAGCATACGGTTTCCTTGTTGCGGGAATTGGGTTATTCGGATCAGGAGATTTCCGACATCACGCGTGCCGATGGTGGATGAATCGGTACGAGAAGCGCACGCACGCCCCGAATTGGCATACCCGCGGAAGCGGGAATCCAGGAGGGGCAGGGCGGGAAACATGTAAATGTAACGGTAGCGCCCCCACCGGGGACGTAGAGCCTTGAATTCGGGGAGAACGGATGAATTCGGACCAGCAGGTGGATTTGGCACAGGTGGATGCGGCCATCGACGCGTGGAAGGCCGTGACGGAGGAGATGACCGGAAAGATCGTCGAGGAACGGCAACCTTGGGTCAGCTCCGTCACCGAGGACGCCATCAAGCACTTCGCCTACGGCACGGACGACGACAATCCCCTGTGGACCGACCCCGACTACGCCGCCAAGGTGGGGCAAGGGAGGACACAGGCGCCCCCGGCGTTCGTGATCGTGAACCGCTACCCGATCCTGCACGGCGCGCCCATGAAGGCGCCGCTGGCGTCCCTCATCGGCGGCGTGGAGGTGGAGTGGTTCGGCCGCGTGCTCGCCGGCGACACGCTGAGTTCCGAACCGCGCCAGAAGGAGTTCTACGAGAAGCGCAACAAGGACGGGCGGCGGCTGAACTTCGTCATCTCCGGGATCGACTACCGCAATCAGGAAAACGCCTTGGTGGCGCAGGCTACCGGCACCATGATCATGGCCACCCAGATAGGCCTCCAGACCATGATGGAGCACGAGGTGCCGCACTACGACGAGGGCGCGCTGGAGCGGCTTGAGACCACCTGGCGGCGCGAATACCGCCGCGGCGCGGACACGCTCCATTACGAAGACGTGGCGGCCGGCGGCAAGATCCCTTCCATCGTGCGCGGCCCCCTCACCATCGGCGACATGGTGGCGTGGAACGCGGCCATCGGCCCGTCGTACAAGGCCGGGCGCTGGGGCTACCTGGACCTCAGCAAGGCCATGCACACCGCCATGTTCAATCCGGTGACGGGCTTCCCGGTGAAGTACTCGCAGCAGCACGAGGACGGCAACATGGCCGCCGGCCGCGGCATGCCCGCGCCGTTCGACAACGGCGTGATGCGCTTCGCCTGGGTGGCGCCCCTGGTGACCAACTGGATGGGCGACGACGGTTTCCTGAAACGGCTGAAGGTCCAGGTGGCCCGCCCCGGCCTCTACGGCGACCTGACCACGTATTCGGCCCGTGTGACCGCGAAGGACGACGCCACCAAGACGGTGACCCTGGAGATCACCGGGACCCGGCAGGACGGCATGGTGAACACGCGCGGCGAAGCCGAGGTGGTGCTGACCGGCCGTGCCTAGCGCGCTCGTTGCCTGGAAGCCGGGTGAAGTCGAAAGCGCCGATCTGAAATTGCAATACCGCATTCGAAAGGAGAGCTGCCTTGGACAGTTATGAGAATGGGCTTCCCGCCCGCTGGGACGTCGAAACGGATGTGATCGTGGTGGGCTTCGGCTTCGCCGGAGGCGTGGCCGCCGTGGCCGCGGCCGATACCGGCGCCGAGGTGACCATCGTGGAGAAGATGCCCAACCCCGGCGGCATCTCGATCCTCGCGGGCGGCGGCATCGCCACCGCCTTGGACGAGAACCAGGCGTTCGAGTATCTCCAGCATACCAACGCCGGGCGCACCCCGGACGACGTGCTGCGCGCGCTCGCCAAGGGCATGACCGAGATGAAGGAGTTCGTCAAGGACCTGGTGAAGGAGACGCCCTTCGAGCTGGAAGAGCAGCGCAACGGCGGCACCTACCCGTTCCCGGGCGGCGCCGGGCTGGACGGCTTCAAGATCGCGCCCATGGAAGGCTACGAGGGTTTCCAGTACGCCAAGGGCCTGCGCGGCGGCGCGCGCCTGTTCAAGGTGCTGCTGGACAACGTCGAGGCGCGCCGGAACATCTCCGTGCGGCTCGCGACCCCGGCCCAGCGCCTGATCCGCCATCCGGAGCAGGGCATCGTCGGGCTGCTGGCGGAGCACGAGGGCGAGGAGATCGCCATCAAGGCGCGCAAGGGCGTGATCCTGGCGTGCGGCGGCTTCGAGAACAACGAGGAGATGAAGCGCAACTACTTCGAGGCCATGCCCGTGTACACGCTCTTCACCGGCAACACGGGCGACGGCATCAAGATGGCCCAGGACGTGGGCGCGTCGATGTGGCACATGTGGCACTTCCACGGCAGCTACGGCTTCAAGTACCCCGAGTTCCCGCTGGCCTTCCGCCACTGCTTCCGCGGTCCGCGCAAGGACGACTGGGTCATGCCCTGGATCGCGGTGGACAAGTACGGCCGCCGCTTCATGAACGAGTATCCGCCGGCGGTGCAGGACACCGGCCATAGGGCGCTGGAGTTCTACGACGCCGACAAGCAGGAGTTCCCGCGCATTCCCGCCTACCTTGTGTTCGATGAAAAGGGTCGCAAGCTCGGCCCGGTGGGACAGCCCACGGTGCACGACGAGCACGTCTCCTACGACTGGAGCGAAGACAACCTCGCCGAAGTGGAGCGCGGCTGGATCAAGAAGGCGGATGACCTCGATTCCATCGCCGCGATGATTCCCGCCACCGACGCGGCCACGCTCAAGGCCACGGTGGCGCAATGGAACGAGGTGTGCACGAGCGGCGGCGAGGACCGTTATCACCGCGTCCCCGGAACGCGCCTGACCATCGACACAGCGCCGTTCTACCTCATGGAGGTGTGGCCCATCGTCTCCAACACCCAGGGCGGCCCGGTGCACGACGCCGAGCAACACGTGATGGACACGCGCGACGAGCCCATTTCCCGGCTCTTCTCGGCGGGCGAGTGCGGCTCGTCCTTCGGCCACCTCTACCTGGAAGCGGGCAACATCACGGAGTGCTTCGTCACCGGCCGCATCGCCGGCCGCAACGCGGCGGCACTGGAAGACTGGTGAGCCTGTCTTCGTACGGAGGATTTGCGGCACCGCCCCGAAACGCCATTCCCGTGGAAGCGGGAATCCAGGGGTAGGGCCGGGCACACGGGAATGGTTCGGGGTGGTTTGCAACTGAAGAAAAAAGGCCGTTGACCCATGTTTGACTACTTCGGCTCCCTGTTCGCCGGCCTCGGGGCCGTGCTGCCCTTCACGGCGGCGGGGCAGGACCCCTTCATCTTCATGATGATCGGGATCGCCATCGGCTTCGCGGTGGGGATCCTGCCGGGGCTGGGCGGGGCCACGACGCTGGCCCTGATGCTGCCGTTCATCTACAAGATGGACCCCACCACGGCATTCGCGTTCCTTCTAGGGAGCCACGCGGTGACCGCCACCACCGGCGATATCACGTCGGTTCTTTTCGGAGTGCCGGGCGAGGGCATCACCGCGGCCACCATCGTCGACGGCCACGCCATGGCCAAGAACGGGGAGGCGGGCCGCGCCCTGGGCGCGGCCCTCATGAGCTCCTTGGTAGGCGCTATTTTCGGTGCGTTCGCGCTCGCGCTGGCCATTCCCATCGTCCAGCCCCTGGTGTTGTCAATCGGCGCGCCCGAGTTTCTGATGCTTAGCCTCCTCGGCATCACCTTCCTCGCCTCCCTGAGCGGCGGCAATATTGCCAAGGGCCTTACCGCCGGCGGTTTCGGCCTGGTGCTGGCCATGGTGGGGCTCGACGCCATCACGAGTGTGTCGCGCTACACCCTGGAACCCATCCTCGGAAGTGAAAACGTCCTGTTCCTATGGGACGGCCTCTCCCTGGTGGCCGTGACCGTGGGGCTCTTCGCCATCCCGGAGATCATCGAGCTGGGGACTCAGGGAAGCAGCATCGCCCGGGACACGCCGGGCGCGCTGGGCGGAGTGATGCAGGGCGTTCGCGACACCTTCCGGCAGTGGAAGCTGGTGCTCCGCTGCAGCGCCATCGGCACCTACATCGGGCTGATACCGGGTCTGGGCGGCGGCCCCGCCCAGTGGGTGGCCTACGCCCACGCGGTCCAGAGCGGCTCCTCGGAGCAGACCCCTTTCGGTCAGGGAGCGGTGGAAGGAGTGTTGGGGCCCGGCGCCGCCAACAACTCGAAGGAAGGCGGGTCGCTGGTTCCCACCATCGCCTTCGGCGTACCGGGAAGCGTGGGCATGGCCATCCTGCTGGGGGCGTTCATCATCCAGGGCATCGTGCCCGGACCGGATTTGCTGAATCCGCAGAAACACCTCACCCTGACCTTCTCCTTTGTCTGGATCATCGTGCTTTCCAACATCGTTACGGTGGCGGTCTGCTTTCTCTTCCTCAAGCAGCTGGCCAGGATCACCTTCGTCAAGGGCACCCTCCTCATCCCGTTCCTGCTGTTGCTCATCTTCCTGGGCGGCTTCGCGGTCAAGAACAGCTTCGGCGACATGATCGTGGTGCTTCTGTTCGGCGCGTTGGGCTGGCTGATGATGCGCAATGACTGGCAACGTCCTCCGTTGCTGCTGGGGCTCGTGCTGGGGGGCATCGCCGACAACAACCTGTTCCTCACCTCCAAGATCTACGGCATGAGCTGGGTGACACGGCCCGGGGTGATCGTCATCGGGCTCTTGATCGCCGGAGCGCTGCTCTACCCGCTGTGGCAGGGGTACAGGCAGCGCCGGCGGGTGGAAGCGGAAAGGGGAGGAACGCTCGTCGAGGGTTACGAGGGCGCCGGTCCGGAGGAAGCGGGAGAGGCGTCCAAGTCGGAGCGGACTCTCTTCGCCGGTTTCTTCGTCGCCCTGTTCGTCTACGTGGTGTATGAGGCCCTCTACGGCTTCGGCGCCATCGAAACGCAGGCCGCGCTGTTCCCCCTGGCCGTGGGCATCCCAAGCCTGGCACTGGCGACCGTGGCGCTGATACAGGAGTTTCGCGTGCCGGCGCGCGCGGTGGCAGCGGAGACCGCCGCGGCGGCGGCCGAGCGCGCCACACTGCGCCGTCGGACCCTGGCCATTGCGGGCTGGACGGTGGGCTTCTTCCTCATGATCTGGTTTCTCGGGTTCATCACCGCATCGGCGGTGGCGACCCTCGCCTACCTCAAGCTGGGGACGGGCGAGAAGTGGGGCATCAGTGTCGCGCTGGCCGCGGTGGCGTGGGTCTTCTTCTTCGGCCTGTTCGACTACGGGCTTCACCTGCCGTTCCCGCCGGGAGAACTGTTCGTCTGGCTCGGAATCGCCTGAGCGTCTCGCTCAACAGGATTGGAACATGAGTGCAACGTGGGATCAGGAGACGGACGTTGTCGTGGTGGGCTACGGTTATTCCGGCGGCGTGGCGGCCATCGTGGCGCATGATCGCGGTGCCCGCGTGCAGCTTCTGGAGAAGATGGAGCATCCGGGCGGCAATTCCATCCTGTCCGGAGGCTTCTTCAGGATCACGGACGACGTCGACAAGGCGTTCGCCTACCTGAAGCGCATGTGCCTCAACACCGTGCCGGATCCGGTGATCTACGCGTTCGCCAGGGAGCTGCGCACGCTCTCCGGCTTCATGAAGGAGCTCACCGACGACACCGCCATCGAGGTGCAGGAGCGGCACGGCACCGGCGGCACGTACCGCTTCGACGGTGGACCGCCGGGCGACGCCATCGGGCTACTGGCGGTCAAGAGCGAGGAGGCCCAGTGCTATCCCTGGCTCCAGGTCCACGGCACCGGGTGGATCGCTTTCAAGGTAGTGGACGACAACGTGAACAAGCGGGACATCGCCGTTTCCCTGTCCACGCCGGTGCGGGAGCTTGTCTCGGACGAGCAGGGCAGGGTGACCGGAGTCGTCGCGGAGCGCGAAGGCGAGCGCGTGCGCATCCGGGCGCGCAACGGCGTCGTGCTGGCCGCGGGCGGATTCGAACACAACGAGCAACTCCGGCTCCAGTATCTCCAGGCGCAGCCCTTCTATCCCATCTGCGCCCTGGGTAACACCGGCGACGGCCTCCTCATGGGGCAGAAGGCCGGCGCCGGGCTTTGGCACATGTGGCACGTCCACGGCGGCTACGGCTTCAAGACGCCGGAGTACCCCATCGCTTTCCGCCACCGTATCCAGGGGCGTCACGGCGCCAACCACCTGCCCAAGCCCGGCGAGGAGTTCTCGCTCAAGAGCGGCGACGAGGGGCCCAAGATGATGCCCTGGATCGTCGTCGACAAGTTCGGCAAGCGCTACATGGACGAGTACCCGCCGGCGCCCCAGGACAGCCCCTGGCGCGACATGAGCCTGTACGACGTGCACGTCAAGGACTTCCCGCGCATCCCGTCGTACATGATCTTCGACGAGAACGGGCGCATTACCGGACCCATGTTCACGCCCATCAGCGACCACCGGTCGCGGCGCTACGAATGGAGCGAGGACAACTCCGTGGAGTTGGCCAAGGGCTGGATCAAGCAGGCGCCCACCGTCGAGGAGCTGGCGCGGACCATCGGTGTTCCCGAGGACAATCTGCCGGCCACGGTGGCACGCTGGAACGAAATCTGCGACCGCGAGGAAGACACGGATTTCCGGCGCTTCGCCGGCAGTCTCTTCCCCATCTTCAAGCCGCCCTTCTATGCGGTGGAGGTGTGGCCCATCATCACCAACACCCAGGGCGCGCTGGCCCACGACAAGGACCAGCGCGTGCTGGATGCCCACGACAACCCCATCCGGGGCCTCTACTGCGCCGGCGAGATGGGCGGCGTGTTCGGGCACCTGTACCTCAACTCGGGCAACAACTCGGAGGCGTTTATCACCGGCATGGTGGCGGGGCGGAACGTCGCGGGGGAGCGGTGACGTCACACGCCGTGTCAAGGTTCTACTCCCAAAGGAAACGGCACGGTCGCCCCATGCCGTCATTCCCGACGGAGGGGCAGGAATGCGTTGAAGCCTGCCCGAAGATGACATGAGCGTTCTGGTGACCGGCGGAACGGGCTTCGTAGGGATTCATATCGTCGCCCAGTTGGCGTCGCTGGGCGAGAGTGTGGTGGCGCTGTCGGCCGAAGGCGAATTGGACGAAGCGGCGCGAGCCTTGCTTGGCCAAGCGGCGGCGAAAGTGACCTGCGTGAAGGCCGATGTCCTGGACTTGGCCGCCATGTGTGAGGCCTTGAAGAATCATGCCGTGGACCGGGTCATCCACGGTGCCGCTGTGACCGCCATTGGCGATCTCGAGCCCGAGGCGGCCCGGTCGGCCGCACTGGTGAACGTCGGCGGCACCGCCACCGTGCTCGAAGCCGCTCGACTCAATGGGGTGAGGCGTTTCGTCCACCTGAGCTCGGCGAGCGTGTACGGCGCCACGGAGCCGTCCGCACCACTGGAAGAGGACGCCCCGTTGGCGCCAACCGGAATTTACGGCATCACCAAAAGGGCCGCCGAAGAGATCGTGCGCCGCTGCTTCGTTTTGTTCAGCATCAATGGTGTCATACTGCGCCTCTCGGCTCCCTATGGCCCGCTGGAACGTCCCAACCCCTTGCGCACCGTCATGTCGCCGGTGTTCGACTGGTGCCGGGCCGCGCTCGACGGGGAGGAGGTGGAACTCGCGGACGATCTGGAGCGGGATCTCACCTATGTCGCGGATGCCGCGCGCTGCGTCGTGTTGGCATTGCGCAAACAACACTTGAGTTATCCGGTGTACAACGCCAGTTGTGGTGAAAATATTCGCTTCTCCGACGTTCTGGCGGCCTTGGCGCGAGTGCGGCCTGGATTCCGCTTCCACCGGAAGGAAGGCGGATCGCTGTCGCCGTTCTTTCGCGCCAGCCTGCGCGGCCCCTTGTCCATGAAACGGGCACGGGAGGAACTCGGTTTCGAGCCGCGATACGACATCGAGCGAGGGCTCGGCCGGTACCTGGAATGGCTGGAGCACCACCGGCTCTAGCCGCTGGAGGGAGAGTATGCCGAAGCTGATCGACCTGAGCCTGCCGCTGACCACCAACGTGACCGTGGTCCCGGGCCATCCGACCTTGTCGTTTCACCCGATCCACACGCACGAGACCCACGGGCGCTCCAACACCGAGATGCACGCGAGCATCCACACAGGCACCCACTGCGACCCGCCGTATCACTTCGTGCCCGGCGGCAAGACCATCGACCAGATGCCGCTGGAGCGCTTCATGGGGCCCGCGGTCAAGATCGATCTGCGCCGAAGGGCCAGACCCAGGACCGGCCTCACCATCGACGACGTCCGCACCTCGCCGGGCTTCCGAGAGAGGGATCTCAAGGGGAGGATCGTGGTGTTCCACACCGGCTGGAACCGCAAGATGTTCGGCAACCCCAACTACTACTTCGACAATCCCTTCATCACCCCGGAGCTGGCACGCTGGCTGGTATCGAAGCGCATCAAGGCGCTGGCCCTGGACTCGCCCCAGGACCAGGTGCAGGGAAAAGGGGAGCCCCGGCCGGGCGATTTCCCGGTGCACCGGACCTTCCTCGGCAAGGGTATCCCGTTCATCGAGCACTTGGCCAACCTGCACAAGGTCCCGAAGCGCACCTTTACGCTGATCGCGTTCCCGATCAAGATCGAGGGCGGCGACGGCGCGCCGTGCCGCGCCGTCGCCGTGGTTTAGAACCCGAACGCAAAACGCCCCTTTCCGCTTCAGCGAAAAGGGGCGTTTTGCGGCGTCAGCCGCAAGCGGATGCGAAGACCTTCACTTGGGCAACATCCACTTGAGGCGCTCCTTGGTCTCCGGAGACATGGACAGGATCGTCTCCGTGTGCTTCTCGGCATCTTCGCCGGACACGTACACCACGTTCAGCTTGGACTTCTTGGCGTCGGCCAGGAAGGCCGGATCCTCGAGGGTCGCGGCATAGGCCTTGCGCCAGGCCGCCACCCGGGCCTTGGGGGTGCCCGGCGGCAGCGTTACCGGCCGCTGGAAGTTGTATTGCACCGCCCAGGCATTGAGCATGGCCACGTTGTCCTTGCCCTGGACTAGGTCCGTCACCCGCGGCAGGTCCTTCACTTCCTTGTCCGGCGGATTCCCATGGACCAGGATGGGGACCAGCTTGTCGTCGCCCTTGGCGTCGAGCATGGAACGCGCCGTCACCCGCATGGACTCGAACGCCATGCAGACCCCGCCCAGCTCCCTCGCCTGCAAGGCCAGCCTCACGATCGCCGTACCCTTGTAACCGGGAACGATGTCGAAGAGCTTCTTGCCGGAGGCGATGTTGAGGATCGTGGGAAGGGTGGTGCCGGTGCCGCCGGACGACCCCACCTTGAGGGGCTTCCCCGACTTGACCAGATCGTCCCAGCTCTTGAGGCCGGTGAATCCCATCACCGCGCAGCTCGGCCAGCCGGTCACGGGCGCGCCCACCCAGCCGAACTTCCGTGCCTTGAAGTTGACACGCCGGGAGCCCAGCGCCTCGTGCAGCAGGAACACGTTGTTCCAGACGCCCACTGTCAGCCCGTCGGGCTTGACCTTGTTGTAGAGGTAGTTGGCGACGATGAGGCCGCCGGCGCCGGTCAGGTTCTGCACCACCGGCGTCGGGTTTCCGGGAAAATGCTTGCTGATGTGGCGCGCGGCGGTGCGTGTGTAGGTGTCGTATCCGCCACCCGGCGAGGCTCCGACGATGAAGCGGAGGGTCTTGCCCTTGAAGAAGTCCTCGACGCTCCAGGCGGTGCCCGAGAAGCCCGCGACGAACGCCAAGGCAAAGCTCAGGCCGACTATTCCGACAACGGCTCGCTTCATTTCCAGACTCCCTTCGGTTTCGTCAAATCCCTTACTTGGGCAGCATCCACTTGAGCCGTTCCTTGGTCTCTGCCGACATGTTCAGCATGATCTCCACGTATTTGTCGATCTGTTCTCCGGACACGTACTCGACGTTCAGGCGCGACTTCTTCGCGTCCGCCAGGAAAGCCGGATCCTTGAGAGTCGCGGCATAGGCCTTGCGCCAGGCCGCGACGCGCTCCTTGGGGGTACCCGGAGGGAGCGTTAGCGGCCGCTGGAAGTTGTACTGCAACGCCCAGGCGTTCAGCATCGCCACGTTGTTCTTGCCCTTGACGAGATCCTGCACGCGCGGGATGTTCTGGACTTCGGGATCCGGCGGATTTCCATGGACCAGAATCGGAATCAGCTTGTCGCCGCCCTTGGCGTCGAGCATCGACCGGGCGGTCACCCGCATGGACTCGAACGACATGCAAACCCCGCCCAGCTCTCTCGCCTGCATGGCCAGCCGCACCGGTGCGGTGCCTCGGTACCCGGGAATGATTTCGAACAGCTCCTTGCCGGTGGCGATGTTCAGGATCGTCGGCAGAGTGGTGCCGGTGCCGCCGGCCGATCCCACCTTGAGGGGCTTGCCGTACTTCACCAAGTCGTCCCAGCTCTTGAGGCCGGTGAATGCCATCACCGCGCAGCTCGGCCAGCCGGTGACGGGGGCGCCGATCCAACCGAACTTCCGCGCCTTGAAGTGCACGCGTCTGCTGCCGAGCGCCTCATGCACCACGAACTGGTTGTTCCACACGCCCACGGTCAGGCCGTCGGGCTTGCTCTTGTTGTAGATGTAGTTGCCGGCGATGAGGCCCCCGGCACCGGTGAGGTTCTGGACCACCGGGTTGGGCTTTCCCGGAAAGTGCTTGGTGATGTGGCGGGCGGTGGTCCGGGTGTAGGTATCGTAGCCGCCGCCGGGGGCGTGCCCCACGATGAACCGGATGGTCTTGCCCTTGTAGAAATCCGCTACGCTCCACGCCGGTCCCGACGTAAACGCCAACGCGATACCTGTAGTCAATACGGCAGCGAGTCTCCGTACCATGGTAGGTCCTCCAGTGTTGATGGACTTGACTGATGCTTGAAGCCACACACAATGCAAGACGGCATGAGGATTGTCAAGAACGACCGCGGACTGGGGGGACAGGGCTGTTGCCTATTCAAAGCTCATGTTGTAGGTGCAAGTGGCCTGTCGCATGCAGGCGGAAAGGGACGAACGATGCTGAGCCAGGAAGCCATCGCGCGCACCGTCACCGCGTTGTGGAAGAGCAATCAGTACGACCTGCCCGAGGATTTCAAGTCTTTTCTGCAGGAGCAGCACGACAAGGAGACCAGCGAGTTCGGAAAGGCGCACCTCAAGGCGAACCTGGACGCGGTGGCCACCGCCTCGGCACGAAACATGCCGTTTTGCGCGGACACGGGCCTGCTGACCTACTACGTCGGCCTGGGTACGGACATGATCGGCGAGATCGAAGGCGGCTACCAGGCTCTGGAGCGGACGCTTCGCGAGGTGAGCGCCGGGGTGACATCGGAAATTCCGCTGCGGCCCAACGCGGTCCACCCCATCACGCGCCACAACCCCAATACCAACCAGGGTCCCGGCTGCCCGGACATCAAGGTGCGCGTGGTGCCCGACGCCGACTACCTGGAGATCACCAACGTGGCCGTGGGCGGCGGCCCCGAGCTGGTGGGCAGCAAGTTCACGGTGCTGCCGCCCACGGCGGGCGAAAAGGGCGTGCGCAAGTTCGTGGTGGAGTCCACCATCAACCTCGTGCGCCTGGGCGCAACCTGCTCGCCCAACCTCGTGGGCGTGGGACTCGGCGGCACCTTCGAGACCTGCACGCGCATGGCCAAGGAGGCCGCGATCCTGCGCCCCGTGGGGGACCGCAACCCCGACCCCGAGCTGGCGCGACTGGAAAACCAGCTCATGGACGACGTCCTGAGGCTCAAGCTGGGCCCCATGGGCATGGGCGGCGCCACCTCGGCCTTCGACGTGCACCTGGAGATGGCCTACTGCCACATGGCGACGCTGCCCGTGGCGGTCTACCTCCAGTGCGCCGCCATGCGCCGCACCACCGTCCGCATGTACGCCGACGGCCGGGTCGAGAGCCGGCCCCTGTCGAGCTGGATGGAGCGGCAGTGATGCGCGGAATCGTCATGCCCGTGCGACAGGCCGAATGACAATTCCGTGACGCAGGAACCCTTCGAATCGTCATTCCCGCGGAAGCGGAAATCCAGGGGTGGGGAGGGGCAAATGGGCGTGGTCCCCGCGTCACCCCGCCTGGATTCCCGCTTCCGCGGGAATGACGTTCTGTGACGTGGTTGGTACTACAGGAGACACCATGAAGACTGTCCACCTGACGAGTCCTGTGAGCGAAGAAGCCCTGCGCGACCTGGACGCGGGCGACTCGGTCACCATCAGCGGACGGGTGTTCACCTGCAGGTCGCTGACCTACGACCGCCTGATCGATCCCGAGGGAGGGGAGACGGTCCGCAAGCGCCTGAAGGAACTCGGCGCCGAGACCGTGTTCCACAGCGGCCCCTTGGTGAAGGAAGGACCGGACCGCGCCGAGATGGTCGCCCTGGTGCCCATGCCGAGCTGGCTCGCGGGACGGGAGAAGATCGAGAAGGCCGTCGGTCTGCTGGACCTCAAGCTGATCATCGGCAAGGGCATGCTCGAAGGCCTGGAAGCGTTCTGCAAGCAGGCCGGCTGCGTGCACCTGGTGTGCGCTGGCAACTACAACGAGTACGCCGCGCGGGTCACACGTGTCATCGATTGCGCCTGGCCCGAGCTGGGCCGGCCCGAGGCCATGTGGATCATGGAGGTGGACGGTCTGGGGCCCCTCATCGTCGACGCGGACACCAAGGGCAGGAGCCTGTATCAGGACATCGACGAGGGCTTCAAGTCGGACGCGGCGGCGTTGCTGGAAGAACTCGACATCAAGCTGGACTAGCGTGCAGTCTGACTCGTCTCCACGCCAATTCGCACATTAGAACCCTGGAGCGGCCTTCTTTCGCTCCAACCCCTCCCACGTATCGATGACCTCCTCGTGGGACGCCACCAGGCCGAACTGGCGGCGGGTGTTCTCGAGCGTGCCCTCGTGGAGCACCGGGTTGGATGTGGCCATGCAGTCGTGCACCATGGTGACGTAGTAGTCCAGCATGAAGGCGTCGCGCATGGTGCTTTCCACGCACACGTTGGTGGCCACGCCGGTCAGCAGCACGCTCTCGATGCCCTTGGCCTTGAGGATGGTGTCGAGGTCGGTGTTGATGAAGGCGCTGTAGCGGTGCTTGATCACCACGCGCTCGTCCGCCCGGGGCTCGATGCCGTCGAAGAAATCGGCGCCCCAGGAGCCCTCGCGGCAGGTCTCCTTGTCCGCGCCCTCGGGCTTGCGGTAGATCCAGGGGTCGGTGTCGGTCCACTCGCTGTGGAGGGTCTGGATGTAGATGATGGGCAGGTTCACCTCCCGCGCCTCCTCGATGAGCTTGTAGAGGTTGGGCATCATCTCGAGACCGGACGCGATGTCCACGCCGCGCTTGGCGCAGGCGCCCTCGGGGCTGCAAAAATCGTTCTGGACGTCCACCACGATGAGCCCCGCCAGGGACGGATCGCAACGCTCCGTGAGACTCCGTAATATGCTCATGCCGGTCTCCTTCCGCTGGGCGACCGCGGGTCGCCCCTACACGTGGCTTCAATCGGCCATCATTTCTGACCGCGGGTCGCCCCTACCCGTGGCCTCAGTCGGCCATCATCTCTTTCTGCATCGGGGTGAGAGCGTTGGAACAGCCCACCATGCTGTTGCGCGTCGCCAGCCCGGCCAGTTGCTCCTCGCTCCAGCCCTCGGTCCCCTCCGGACGCCGGGGCACCACCAGGTAGCGGGTCTCCGCGGTGCTGTCCACGACGCGCACCTCCGTGGACTCCGGCAGCTCCAACCCCATCTCTTTCAGGACCCGGCGCGGGTCCACCACCACGCGGGTACGGTAGTTGGTGCTCTTGTACCAGTCGGGCGGCTGGCCCAGCAGTTGCCGCGGGTAGCACGAGCACAGCGTGCACACGACCACATGATGCACGTCGTCGGTGTTCTCCACGGCGATAAGCTGGTTGGCCGTGGACATGTCGACGCCCAATTCCTCGGCCGCGGCGATGCCGTCCTCGAACAGGCGCTTCTTGTACTCGGGGTCCATCCAGGCCCGGGCCACCACTTTCGATCCCTGATGCGGAGACACGCCTTCGTTCTCGTCGATCTTGCGTCGCACCTCGTCGGTGCTGATGATGCCCTTCTCACGCAGAAGGTTGCCGAGGGCGAGCATCTGCTTCTCGAAGAGAGTGTGCTCGTGCTCCGTGGTGTCGATGGGGTTGTTGGAATGGAGCTGCTCGAACACGTCGTCGTGGCTGTGGTCGTGCCCGTGCTTGACCCGGCGCGCCTCGTCGGTGTCCAGGACGCCCTTCTCCTTCAACAGGTCCGCGGTAGCGCGGGCGCGCCGCTCGAAATAGCTCGGCTCGCCGCTGGGGGCCGGCTCCACGTTCACATCCTGTCTTTCCTTGGCCATGAGGTCCTCCCGTGAATTATTCCGGAACCGTTCAGCGCGGCTCCAGCCACTGCTCGAAGATGTCCGCGTAGATCTTGTTGACACCGTTGGGTGCGGGCCGGTCGTCCCACACGTGGGCGAGTTCGAACTCGATGGAGTAGAGGTTGGCCATGGGCAGGCCGTCCTTGCCGAAGGAGAGCAGCTCGGGGTCCTTGAAGCTGCCTCGGATGTCCGCCACCACGCCGTCCTTGCCCCGGAGATACTGGGGCGAGCGGATGTGATGTCCCAGCGTCAGCGTTTCCTTCACCCGGACGCGATCACCTTGCTTGTAACGAAAGCTCATGGGCGCAAGTCTCAACGTTTGCACGGCCGTTGTCAACTTGTGCCCCGAGACTTGGTGGTCAGTTCTTGGCCGTCCCCCTGGCGAACCAATTGAGCCAGATCCCGCTCAACACCCAGGAATAGCCCCACGTTCCAAGAATGATCAGGACGAACGCGACGGCGATGTCGGAAGTGCTTCCGTTGAGCGAGAAAGCCGGCACATAGCCGAAGAGGAAGGGCGCCAGATAGAGGAACTTGGCGAACTTGAACGCGCTGAAGGCGGTCTTCCACATGTCGGCCTGGGCGATGGTGGCGCCGGTGAAGGCGGCGATGCAGACCGGCGGCGTGATGTTGGAGTCCTGGGACAGCCAGTAGACGATCATGTGTGCGGCGATGGGGTTGACGCCCAGCTCCGTCAGAGGCGGCACGGCCACCACGGCGGTGATCAGGTAGGCAGCGGTGACCGGCACTCCCATGCCGAGGATCAGGGACGCCAGGGCGATGAGCAGGATCGTCAGCCAGAGCCTGCCGTCCGCCAACTCGATCACGATGTCGGCGAAGGTGAGCACCAGGCCGCTGTACGTCAGTACGCCGATAATGATGCCGATGACGCCCAGGGTGGCGCCGATCTTGAGGCTGTTCTCGGCCCCCGCGCGCGACGCCTCCAGAAAGCGCCACGCCCCGATCCTCGTGTCCTTGCGCACCCAGCTCACGGCGATGCAGGTCAGCATCCCCAGTATCGCCGAGTAGGCGGGCGAGTACCCCATCAGCATCAGAATGGTGATGACCGCGAGCGGCAGCACGTAGTACCAGCCGCGCCGAAAGATCTCTCCGGCGCTGGTCTCCGCTCTGTCGCCGCGGATGTCGTGCTGCTTGGCCTCGTAGTGGACCATGACGTAGACGCTGAAGAAGTACATCAGGGCCGGGAAGATGGCCACGAGCATGATGGTGGAGTAGGGCACGCCGGTGAGCTCCGACATGATGAAGCCGCCGGCGCCCATGATGGGGGGCATGAACATGCCGCCGATGGAAGCGGCGGGCTCGATCGCGCCGGCCACGTGCGGCTTGAAGCCGGCCTTCTTCATCATGGGGATGGTGAAGTTGCCGGTGGATACGGTATTGGCGATGGCGCTGCCGGAGATGGAGCCGAACAGGCCGCTGGCGATGACCGCGACCTTGGCCGGGCCGCCGATCCGGTGGCCCACCGCCGCGAGCGGGAAGTCGACGAAAAACCGCTGCGCTCCGCTTGCTTCAAGGAACGCGCCGAAGATGACGAACAGGATCACGTAGGTGGCCAGAACGTTGGCCATGATCCCGAAGACCCCGTCGCTCTTGTAGAAGATGCTGGTGCAGAGGGCCGGAAAGGTGTCTCCCGCGTGGGAGACGAGGTCCGGCATGAGATTGCCGTAGACCCCGTAGAGCAGCATGACCGCGCCGAGGACGACGAAGACGTTGCCCACCACCCGGCGCGCCAGCTCGACGCCGATCAGTACGCCCGCCACCGCGATCCACTGATCCAGGACGGTTTCGGCGCCGACCCGGTAATTGATGGCCTCGAAGTTCCACATCCAGTAGCCGATGCACACCACCGACACGGCCATCAGGAGGTAGTCGACGATCCTCCCCGCCAAGCTCCGGGAGCGGTAGAGGAGGAACACGAGCACATAGGTGATGATGACGTAGATGCCGCGGTGGTACTGGGTGGCCGCGGGAACGAGCACCGCGGAGTAGGAGTAGAAGATCACCAGGACGAGCGAGAGGATGTCGAACAGCCATCGCTCCGCGGTGTTCAGTTGCTTGAACATGCGCCTCGTGTCCGTTCATCGCGGGCGGCGGAGCCATTCACTTCGCCGCCCGCGTGTTTGTTTCCGTTCGAATAGCGAAACCAGGGCCGGCGCCCGCTTACATCACGCCTTTTTCCTTCCAGAAGCGCTCTGCTCCGGGATGCAGCGGGGTGACGATGCCCTTGGTGCCGTCCTTGACGTTCATTTCCTTGAACGTCTTCTTCTGGTTGCGCATGTAGGCCAGACCTTCGTCGGTGTAGATCTTGGAGAGCAGATCGTAGACGATGTCCGCGGACACCTTGGAGTTGGCGACCCAGAGCGTCGAGTCCTGGAACGAGGGGGCCGTCTTGTCGACGCCGCGGTAGGTGCCGGCGGGCACCGCCAGCTTGGCGAAGTAGGGGTACTTCTCGAAGAAGCCGCTCTCCTCGGCGTCCTTGGCGAGATCGACCAGTTCGATGTCGTTGGTCTGCGCGGCCATGATCACGGCGCCGCTGGGAAACGCGGTAAACAGCCAGAAGGCATCGAGCTGGTTGTTGCCGAAGGCGGCGGCCGCGTCGTTGTAGCCCATGGCGTTGCGCTTGATCTTGTCCCAGACGCCCATGTGGGTGAAGAACAGCTCGCAGTTGGCAAAGGCGCCCGAGCCCGCGTTGCCCACGCCGACCCGCTTGCCCACCAGGTCCTTGACGCTGCGGATGCCCGACCCCTTGCGCACCACCAGTTGCGCCGGTGCGCCGTACAGGTACGAGACCGCGAGCACGTCCCTGTACTTGCGCGTGTCGTTCTTCATTCGGCCGTTGTGTCCAAGATACACGTGGCCCGAGTAGACCACGCCGAACTGCATCCGGCCCGCGTTGACCTTGCGCAGGTTCTCCACCGAGCCGGCCGAGGACTGGGCCCTGACCCGGTAGTCCTTGGACTTCTTCACCGGGCCGTAGGTCTGAATGGAGTTGGCCACGACCTGGAAGGTGCCCCCGGCCGGTCCGCCTCCGAACACGATGCGGTCGGCGGCTGAAACGGTCGAGGTAAGGGTGAACGCACAGGCCGCCAACGCGGCCCCTGCAACGACAATGGTCCTACGGCTCAGGTTCATGGATCATCTCCTTCCTGGGTTCCTGACTCTTCCCGAATCGTACGTGCTTCACCGTTCAATAATGAACCAGTCATGCGCCAAGTCAATACTCTCAATCGCTGAAACCGTGCTTGTACGGCACCAGGCGTTGATGTATCGTCCGGGCCAAAGCCGCAAGAAGGGAGAGCATTTTGGGAGATTTCCGGCCCATACCGACCGCGGCAGCTCAGGCCATCGACAACCTTCTCGACGGTTGCGCGGCCGTCCAACGCGACCAGCACGTGGTCATCCTGGCGGCCGTGGACGGGCTCTACGGCGGCGTCAACGTCGTGGACGAGACCGCCATCGCCTGGGTCCAGCAGGGCGTGGAGTCCCGCGGCGCCCACGCCACGGTGATGTGGGTCGACCTGCCGGTCCGCCGTAGCGTCATATGGCCGGACATTCCGACACGGGATACCGTGTGGCGCGTCCCAGGGCCGGTGAAGTCGGTGATGCACGGCGCGGACCTGCTCATCAGCCACGTGCTCGATTTCTCCACCGAGGAAGAACTGAAGGAGTGGCCGGACCTCCTCGCGGAGACCAAGGTCCACTTCGTGCGCAACATGGCGACGACGGCCGGCCTGCTGTCGACGGCCTGGGCGCGAACGCCTCACGAATACGTCGCCGAGCTTCGTCTGCGCACCGCCGAGTTGATCCATGCCGGCGATCGCTGGGAGCTTAGGAATCCCAACGGAACGCACCTGGAAGGGACGGTGGGACCGGCAACCTCCAACTGGGGAACCTATACGGCGCCGCGCGGCCGCAGGGGTTCCTTCCCGGAGGGCATTTACCCGGCCATCAACCCGGTGGGCATGCAGGGAGAGCTCGTGTTCGACCGGATGCTGCCGGTGTGGGCCCGTGACATCGGCGTTCCGCCGAGCTTCGACCGTCCCGTGACCGTGACGATCCGGGACAACCACATCGTGAAGTTCGAGGGCGGCGCGGAGGCGAGAACACTCGAAGCGTTCTATGTGGAGCTCGCGAAGGTGCTCGGAGAGGACCACGGCTACGAGATGCGCGCGCCGCACGGCGGCATCCACCCGGCGGCGCGGATTCGCCCGGTGCTGTGTCCTGACGAGGAATACCGCGAGTTCCTGCATTCCTTTCATCCGTCCAGCATCCACCTGCATTTGGGCAACCACCGGTACAACGATGACTTCCCCTATTGCCTCCACGCCGCACCGGAGCTCCGGGGCTCCACGTTGAAAGTGGACGGGAAGGTGCTGCACGATGGAGACCGGCTCGGAGTCATGGAGCACCCCGGCGTGACGGCCATGGCGGCGAAGTATCCGGACCGTCCGGCCAGGGACGCGGAACGATGGATCTGATCTCCGCGGAAGGAGAGATCGGGCATGCCTGACTGGAAACTGTTCTCGGCGGATGATCACGTGGACCTCCCGTACCTGCCGGGAGATCTCTGGGAGAAACGGGTTCCGGCGGCGTATCGCGACCGCGCTCCGCGGCTGGTCGAGAGGGCCACCGACTGGCACTGGGAGCTGGACGGGCGTTTGCTGGGCACACCGCAGAAGAAGGACGCCGTGATCACCACGAGCTTCGGCCATTGGAGCACTCCGGTGGAACATGAAGGGGGCAGGTGGCGGCCCACGACCCCCGAGCTGCGCCTGGCCGACATGGACCGGGACGGGGTGGAGACACAGGTGTTGTACGGCGGGCTCACCAGGGGTTTCGGCGTCGAAGACCCCGATCTCAATACCGTGGTCACACGAGCCTATAACGAGTGGACCGCCGACTTCTGCGCGGCCGCGCCCGAGCGCCTGGTCGGCCTGGGATGGATACCGACCCACAGCGTGGAAGCCGCCATCGAAGAAATGCACAACTGCGCGAGGCTTGGGTTGAAGGGAGTGCAGTTCCAGGCGTTTTTCGCGGAAAAGCCGCACTGGGACGAGGTATGGGAGCCCTTGTGGGACGCGGGGGAGGAGACCGGGCTCCCGGTCTCCTTCCATGTCGGCGGCGGTCAGTGGAGCACCCAGGGAGAGAAGCCGCCCGGACGCGGCGTCCAAACGACCTCCACGACCGTGGCGCCGATACAGCTCGACGAGGTGCTCGTGTCGGTGGTCATGTCCGGGATCCTGCACCGCCATCCCGGGCTCAGAGTGGTGCTCGGGGAAAGTTCCATCGGATGGATTCCGTTCGTGCTTCACCGGATGGACTGGGAGTACGACGTTCGCATGAACAAGGGGAGAGGGGGTGACGCCGCGGTCCTGGACATGCGTCCGTCGGACTACTACCGGCGCCAGGTGTATGCCACCTTCCAGTCGGACCCCGTCGGCGTGAAGCTCCTGGAAGAGGTGGGTGTGGACAATGCCCTGTGGGCCTCGGACTACCCTCACGGCGACTCCGTGTGGCCGCGCTCCCAGGAAACCGTCGACGAAGAGTTCGCGGGGGTGGACGAGGCGGTGGCACGGAAGGTCACGCGGGACAACGGCATCAAGCTCTACCTTGGCGGGGAATAGCGATTCGGAAACGAGGCGATCATGGGCATCTCCGGCATCGACCATTGGGTCATCATCGTCAGGGACATGGATGCGTCGGTGGCCTTCTACCGCAAGCTGGGGCTCGAGGAGTCCTGGCAATCCAAGGCGGGAGGGGAGTCGTCGCGGCCCGTGTTCCGCATCAATGATGCGCAGCTCATCAAGTTCTACGCGGCCGACCGCTACGAGATAGAGAGTCCTTCAGGGGCGCCGAACTACGCCCCGGGCTCCATGGATTTCTGTCTCACATGGGACGGGACGGTGCAGGAGATCCTGGACTTCCTGAAGGAGAACGATATACCGGTGCGTTCGGGTCCGGCGGCGCGGTCGGGCGGACGAGGGCGCGCCACCAGCGTGTACATCCGGGATCCCGATGACAATCTCATCGAGATCATGTCCTACGAGACGGACTAACGGACGGGAGGACGGGTTTGGAGAACAGCCGGCAAGTCGCGGTGGTCACGGGCGGGGCGAGCGGTATCGGGCTCGGTATCGTGCGCCGGTTGTCCGAGCGGGGCATGGCGGTGGTGGCGGCCGACTGGAACGCCGCCGCGTGCGCGGACGCGGCGGCGAGCCTGGACGGTGACCGGGACCGCACCGCGGTGGTGGAGGCGGACGTCGGGACCGAAGCGGGCGCCGCCGAAGCCGTGGAAACCGCCGTCACACGCTTCGGCCGCATTGATCTCCTGTGCAACAACGCGGCCATCCACCCCATCGCCACCGTCGAAGAGATGGACGTCACGGCCTGGAACGAGGCCTTCCGGGTGAATGTGACGGGCGCCCTCCTGTGCAGCCGGCGGGTTTTGCCGCACATGAAGAAGCAAGGGGCCGGGAGCATCGTGAACATCGGATCGGTGAGCGGGGTTGCGCCGTACGTGGGCGGGGGCGCCTACGCGGTCACCAAGGCCGCGCTGGCGATGCTGACACGGGTGCTGGCGCTCGAGGCCGGACCGTCCGGAATCACGGTGAACTGCATCGCTCCGGGTTCGATCCAGCATCGTACCCCGGGCGGCGGAAACACGTCCCATATCCCCGTGGGCCGGGGCGGTACCATCGATGACGTGGCTTCACTCGTGCTCTATCTCGCATCCGCGGAAGCCAGGTACATGACAGGGGCGACTCTGGTGCTTGACGGAGGAGCTACCGCCGGCCGCAAGCGGGCCGGAGCCGCAGTCGAAAGGCTGCCGGACCAAGGAGGTGAAAGATGAACCTTCGCAAACGTTGCAACATCGTTTCCATGTTCGTGCTCGCGGTATGGCTCGCCGCCGTTGCCGCGTTAACCCTTGCCACCCCGGCTACGGGCGACGCCGCCTCGAAGCCGGAGGCATGGGAAAAGCGCCAGGGCGGAACCCTCGTCATCGGCAGCTCCAAGGACATGAACACCAAGCATCCCTTCACGCGGGTGACCTCGGTGGACGAGTTCATCAAGATGATGATGTGGGAACCCATCACCATGTACGACCTCGCCGGCAAACTGCACGGCATCCTGGCGGAGAGCTGGGAACCCAACGCCGACGCCAGCGAGTGGACCTTTAAGCTGAGGCGCGGCGTCAAGTTCCACAACGGAGCGGAGATGACCTCCGCCGACTGGGTCTGGTGCTACAACTACATACTGAATCCGGCCAACGGCGCCTACGCCAACACCGTGCTGTCCGACAACATCGCCAAGGTCGAGGCCGTGGACCCGTACACGGTCAAGTTCAAGATGGTGGGACCGCGGGCGCTCTTTCCCCACGTGCTCAGCTCCATCCAAAACGGCACGATCGTTCCGAAGAACTCCCTGGGCGGCAAGGTAGGGGAGATCGAGGGGAATCCTCCGCCGGGCACCGGCCCCTACCAGTTCGTGAACTGGACGCCGGGAACACAGGTGGAGTTCAAGCGGTTCGACGAATACTGGGACGGCACGCCCTACCTGGAAGGCCTCCGGTTCCGGATCATCACCAACAAGGCCGCCCGACAGAACGCATTGCGCGCCGGCGACGTGGACATGGCGGATCGCCTGAGGCCGTCGTTCGCCGAGCGGGTGAAGAAGGGCAAGATCACGGGCATCAAGACACGGGCCGTCGGCGGCGCCGGCTTTCGGCAGCTCTACTTCAACACCAAGGGGAAGTGGACCAGCGACAAGCGTGTCCGGGAAGCCTTCATCCTGTCGCTGGACCGGGAAGCCACTGTCGAGGAGGGCTTCCTCGGTGTGGGCGATCCCCTTCCGCTCGCCGTGCCTCCGGACTCGGACTGGCTCCGGGTGGGTACCGCCAACCTTCCGTCCTATGAACGGGACGTCAAGCGCGCGCGTCAGTTGCTCAAGGAGGCCGGCTACAACGGCGAGCCGTTGTCGCTCAACATGACCCTGGGGCAGGAGGTTGCCCTTGGCGAAGCCATCGTGCGCCAAGCGGCGGAGGCGGGCCTCAATATCAAGATGGCTCCGGTGGAGTCGACCATCTTCTATGAACGCCTGGGCAAGGGCGATTTCAGCCTGCTCATGTCGAGCGGCCGTTTCCGGGGCGAGCCGGGGCTGGAAGAGACCATCAATTACGTATGCGAGAAGGGGAAGGTGCGCCGTTCGCGCACGGGATACTGCAACCCGGACATGGACGCCTTGATCTCCTCGTATCCCACGGCCTCGGATCGGGCGGAGCGCGTGCGAATCTACGGCCAAATCGTCAAGGCCGTGTTCGCGGACGAGATGATGCAGTACGGGATAGGGTGGTCCAACAACCGCAACTTCGGCTGGCGGGACAAGGTCAAGGACTGGCAGCGGGGGCCGGGCCAGGAGTACCGGAACGCCCTGGGAGGCCTGCACCGGACCTGGATCGAGAAGTAGTCACCTTCAACACGAGAACGTAACGGTTGGCATTTCGTCATGAAAGTGGGAGCCGTCGCGACTGAAAGCGCGTGGCGGCTCCCACGAAGCGCATGATCCGCTACACGCTGCTCCGCGCTCTCCAGATGATTCCCACCGTGTTGCTGGTGACGGTGGCGGTCTTCGTCCTGATCATCATCATACCCGGTGATCCTGTCCTGAGCATGCTCGGCTACTATGCCGACGACGTCACCGCGGTGCCCCATGAGATCTACGACCGCATGTTCCGGGAGCTGCGCCTGGATCGTCCGATTCCGATTCAATACCTCTATTGGCTCGGCGATGCCTTGCAGGGAGACTTCGGCAAGTCCGTGGTCTTTCGGGTTCCGGTGATCGACGTCGTGCTGTCCAGGGTGCCCGCCACCCTGTACCTCGGGACCGCCTCCCTGTTCATCGCCATCGCCGTCGCCGTCCCCTTCGGCGTATGGGCGGCGGTGAAGAACGACACCTGGGTCGACCACCTGGCGTCCGGCTTCGTGCTGTTCGGGGTCGCCGTGCCGGGTTTCTGGTTCGGCATGATCGTGATCCTGGTGTTTGCCATCTACCTGGGGTGGCTGCCCTCCATCGGTTACGTGGCCCCCCAGGAGGACTTCCTGCGATTCCTCAGGCACCTGATCATGCCCGCGACCGTGCTGGGACTCGACGTGGCGGCCAACATCCTCAGGTTCCAGCGCACGGACTTTCTCGACCAACTGCATCAAGACTACGTGCGCACGGCCCGCGCCAAGGGATTGCCGGGCCAACTGGTGATCTGGAAGCACGTGCTGAAAAACTCACTGATAGCCACCGTGACCGTGGTCGGCCTGAATACCGCGCGGCTCTTGGGAGGCTCCACCGTCATCGAGACGCTCTTCAGCTACCCCGGCCTCTCCCGGCTGCTGATCGAAGCGATCTACGCCCGCGACTTCCCGGTCATCCAGGCGGTGGTCCTGTGGATGGTGGTGCTCGTGGTCGTCGTCAATTTCTTCGTGGACCTCATCTACGCGTACCTAAACCCGCGGATACGGTACGCGACGGCGTAGGACGGAGTACGAAGCGGCTGTTTTGCTCTCAGTCATGGCAAGGCGATGAACACGAACCCGATGGATGCCGCTTCCGGCGCCGAACCAACGGCGGCCCCGGCATGGCACCAGGAAACGCTGACTCAGCGCGTCAGCGGGTTCTTCCTGCGTGACCGGCGCGCCATGGTGGGCATGATCCTGCTCGTGGTCATGCTGTTCGCCGCGTTCGTGGGTCCGCGGCTCGTCCCCTACGAACCCGACCAGCCCAATGTCCGGAACCGGTTCGCGGCGCCGAGCTGGTCCCATTGGATGGGCACGGACCGCAGCGGAAGGGACCTGTTGTCGCGGGTCCTCGCCGGCGCCTCCATCAGTTTCAGGGTCGCCATCGGCGCCGCCTTGCTGGCGCTGTTGATCGGCGCGCCGCTCGGGGCGGTCACGAGCTACATCGGCGGCCTCGTGGATGACGTGACCCAGAGATGCATGGACGCTATCATCGCGTTCCCTGCCCGGCTCCTGGCCATCGTCCTGGTGGTTCTGATGGGACCATCGGTCGTGTCATTGTGGTTCGCCATCGCCTTCAGCTCGATACCACGCTACGCGCGCATCATCCGCGGCAGCGTGCTCGACCAGAAGGAGAGGGAATACGTCGAGGCCGCCCACGCCATCGGTGAAGGACGGCTGGCCATCCTGTTCCTCTACATCCTGCCCAACGTGCTTCCGCCCCTGGCGGTGCAGGTGACGCTGGACTTCGCCAGCGCCGTGTCGGTGGAGGCTTCCCTGAGCTTCCTGGGCTTGGGCCTGGTCCCGCCGACCATCAGTTGGGGCGGCCTGTTGAACGATGCGCAGCAATGGCTCGAGGAGGCCCCCTGGCTGGCGATCTTTCCCGGCGCGGCGCTGGCGCTGACCGTGCTGAGCTTCGTGCTGATCGGAGACGCGATCCGGGACCACCTGGATCCCCGCACCCGGCGCCGGGGAGGGATGCGCTGATGGCCTTGCTCGAGGTGCACAACCTGACCGTCGACTTCAACCTCGGCGTGGAGAGCCTGCGGGCGGTGGACGACGTTTCGTTCACCCTGGAGCCGGGCGAGGCCCTGGGCATCGTAGGGGAATCGGGATCGGGCAAGACCGTGACCGCGCTGTCCATCATGCGCCTGCTCGATCCGGCGGCCAGGATCACGCGCGGGCAGATCTGGTTCGGCGGCCAGGATCTCGTAACCCGGGACGAGTCCGCCATGGAGTCCATTCGCGGGCGCAGGATCGGCATGGTGTTCCAGGAGCCCATGACCAGCCTCAACCCGGGCTACACCGTGGGGGAGCAGGTGGCCGAGGTGTACCGCCATCACCTTCACTTGAGCCACGCGGAGGCACGGCGCCGCACCGTCGCGATGTTCGAGCGCGTCAAGCTGCCGGGGGCGCGGGAGATGTTCAACAAGTATCCGCACGAGTTCAGCGGCGGCATGCGCCAGCGCGTGACCATCGCCGCCGCGCTGGCGTGCGGACCGTCGCTCTTGATCGCCGACGAGCCCACGACGGCCGTGGACGTGACGATTCAGGCGCAAATCCTGTCGCTCCTCGGGGAGCTGCAACGGGATATGAACCTGGCGCTCCTGTTCATTTCACACGACCTGGCCGTGGTATCGGAGCTGTGCACGCGCGCCGCCGTTCTTTACGGGGCGAAATTGATGGAAGTAGGGAGCACCGACGCGATATTCACGGCCCCGAGACACCCTTACACGGCGGGGCTCATCAACTCCGTGCCCCAGCGGGGACAGCCGTTGCAGGGCGTCCCCGGCACGATCTTCGACCTGCGCGCGCCGCCCCCGGGCTGCCGCTTCCACCCGCGCTGCGTCCACGCCCAGCCGCGATGCAATCGGGACATCCCGGAGCTGACCCGTTCGCCGGCGAGCACGCCGGCGGAGCGCGGGCATGTCTACGCATGCCACTATCCGCTGGCTCGCGGGAACACGACCGACGTGAAGACGGGACCGGCATGATGGAAGTCGCCCGCACGGCCGGCAGCACGCCGCCTCTGCTTCACGTCCGTGACCTCGTCAAGTATTTCGACGTGAGCGGAGGGGCGTTTCGCCGTCTCCTGTACGGACGGCGCACCGTGCAGGCGGTCGACGGGGTTTCGTTCCAGGTTGCCCGGGGCGAGACCCTGGGCTTGGTGGGGGAAAGCGGTTCGGGCAAGTCCACCACGGCCAAGCTCATCGCGAGGCTGCTTCCGGTGATGTCCGGGGATGTGACCCTCGCCGGCCGCGACATCCTGAAGGCCTCGCCCGGCGAGATGAAGACGCTCCGCAAGGACATCCAATTTATCTTCCAGGACCCGTTCTCCTCGCTGAATCCACGCATGCGCACCGAGATGATCATCGGCCGGGCCCTGTCAATCCATTTTGGCCTCCACGGAAACGCGCGGCGCGAGCGTGTGGTGCAGTTGCTCGAGCAGGTGGGGTTGTCCGCCCAACATCTCGAACGTTACCCTCACGAGTTCAGTGGCGGGCAGCGGCAGCGCATCTCCCTCGCCAGAGCTCTGGCCACGGAGCCTTCGCTGATCCTGGCGGACGAGCCCGTCTCATCGCTGGACGTATCGATTCAGGCCCAGGTACTGGCCCTCCTGCAGGAGCTTCGCAGGCGCTTGCAGCTCACCATGGTCTTCATCACCCACGATCTCAACGTGGCCGAATACGTGTCGGACCGCATCGCGGTCATGTACGGCGGCAAGATTATGGAGGAGGGCGCCACGGACGACGTAATGCAGCGTCCCCTGCACCCCTATACCAAGGCGCTCCTCGAAACGCGTCCGCGCATCGGCCACCCGGGCCAACTGCGCCCCCTCGAAGGCGAGCCCGCCGTGCCGTTGAACCCCGGCCCGGGCTGTCGGTTCGCATCCCGCTGCCCGCTACGCATCGCGGAATGCACGGCGCAAGCCGTTCCCTTGGTGGAGAAGAGGAGGGGGCACAACGTGGCATGTATCAGAGCCTGACCGGACAGCCACGGCTATCGCAAGTCGAGCTCCCGCAATAGTTCCTCGACGCCGATGCCGTGATGCCGGGCGATGCTCTTCAGAATGCTCAACAGGGTCTTCGCCTTGATGGGTTCGTGCAACGGGATGACCTCGTGGTGTTCGCCGCCCCTCTGTGTCGTGACTCGCACGTGCGAGCCCCGCTGCCGCACCTTCTCGTAACCCATCCGACGAAGCGCGGCCAGGAGGACGGCGCCGCTTACGTCGCGCGGCAACTTCACGCCACCAACACCTCGTCCCTCACGTAGTGCAACCGAATAAGGCGCGGCCGAGTAGTTTGGTCATCGAAGTAGCAGTCCACCGCTTCCCTGACATTACGGCGGAGTTCGTCCAGGGTGTCGCCCTGCGTGTGGATGCCGAAACCAAGCGCACTGGCCGAGTATCCTCCGTCCAGTTCGTCCTCGCTCACTTCGAAAATGATCTCTGTTCCCGACATCGGTCGCTCCCATTCCTTCCGCCCTCGTATCGCGGGACTCGACGGGTATCCTCAGGCGGAGCGCCAAGGTTCATGGCGCGCATGAACATCCGTGGACATACTGTCAATCTCGGTATTTCCTGTCAAACGTGGAGCGGCCACGGCCGCGTGCAGCGCCTCGGATGCGGTTGCCGGACTCTGTGAGATGCCGGTCAGGTTCGGTGGCCAGAAAGGCGCGCGTCGAGTAACATGCTGCATTCCGGGCTTCCGTTGCATTGGGCCGGCGGGCAAGCCAAGATGGATACGAAGGAGGCATCATGATCGATCTGTATACCTGGAGAACACCCAACGGCCGCAAGGTGTCCGTCATGCTGGAAGAGCTGGAGATGCCCTACGCCGTGCATCCCGTCAACATCGGCAAGGACGAGCAGTTCGCGCCCGATTTTCTCGCCATCAGTCCCAACAACAAGATCCCGGCCATCGTCGATCAGGACGGTCCGGGCGGGAAACCCTACAGCCTGTTCGAGTCGGGTGCCATCCTCCTCTACCTCTCCGAGAAGTCCGGGGGCCGGTTTCTGCCCGAGGAATCCCGCGCTCGCCATGACGTCTTGCAGTGGCTCATGTTCCAGATGGGCGGGGTAGGGCCGATGTTCGGCCAGGCGCACCACTTCCTCGGCGCCAAGGAGCAGGTCCCCTACGCCATCAACCGCTACAAGAACGAGACCCGCCGCCTGTACGGTGTAATGGAGAAGCGTTTCTCAGAGCACGAGTATCTGGCCGGCGATTACTCGGTGGCGGACATCGCCACCTACCCGTGGGTCGGCCGGCATGAGAGACATGAGGTGGACCTGGCCGACTTTCCGAGCGTCAAGCGCTGGTTCGACATGATCGGTGCCCGCCCCGCGGTCCAGCGCGGCATGGAGGTGCCGCCGGACGGGTAGCGCGGGGCGCCCCAACGAACCGGGAGTCGTTTGACAAGCCGCGCGAGGGCGTGTCAGAAACGCACCTCACGGCTTCGGAACGGGTCCCCCGGCGTGCCGGGAGGCCAACGCCGTGTTAGACTTCCTCATACGCCCCCGTAGCTCAGTAGGATAGAGCACAGGATTCCTAATCCTGGTGTCGTGAGTTCGAGTCTCGCCGGGGGCACTTTCCCTCAGGATCCGAGAGGTCCTAACCAAGCAACGGATTGCGTGTCGGAACGCTCGGAAAGCGACTGAAGTCACGGTCGGCCGTCCAAAGCTCGGTGACGCCGTGGCTCACGCACATCGTGGCTATCCTGGCATCATGAACCATGGGGCCTTTCACTTGACCTGCCAGAACCTGCCGTTTCAGTAAGTCCCAGTGTTCAGCACTCTCGTGCAAGAACACGGCAACGGGGGATTCAAGCCAAACATCGACTTGATCCACGGCCTCGGTGATGCTCGATGGCGGATCGTAGATCCTGGGGTGCGTCGCAATGGTCATGAACTCGTGAACGCATGGCCAGGGTATGCCCCATGCCACGCGTCGTCCGGGATGCGGAGGATCGATCATCGCCATACTCATGCCTCCCATTTAGCAGGATGTTGAAAAACTCCGAACGGCACCCTTCGACTGCGCTACGCTCAGGGCGAATGGAATTTTCATCAGAACTCCTTGACTTGACCGTTCGCCCTGAGCGTAACGTAGCGAAGTCGAAGGGCGCCGACCCATGTCGTAGGGAGTTTTTCAACAATCTGTTAGTGGTAGTCGGGCCGGTCGACGTCGTAAGCGTCACCCTCTTCAATGCGAAATGCCACTCGCCAGTTCCCAGAGACCGAGATGCTCCAGCACCCCTTGGGATCGCCTTTCCGCCTGAGCCCTTGATGAGAAAGATTTCGCGGTGACGACCCCTCCGGCCCGGCCTGGAAGCCCTTAGCTCCTGAGCAGTATCTTCTCGACGTTGCGGAACGCCTCGTCGTTCCAGCCGTCGTTCCCATGGTTCATCGAATTCAGATTCTGCAGAAACTGCCCAATCTTTTCCAACACTTTACGAGCGTTGCAGTCGCGTTTTTGTTCAAGGTCTTTCAGAAATTCCACAAGACACCGAGCAATATCTTCGGCCCTGATGTTCTCGATGCGAGAAGTGTAGAATCGTAACGCGGCGCGCACGAACTCTCGATTGTAGCCCCATTTTCTGATGAAGTACCCGCCTATCTCGTCTTTCTCCCCGGCGCCAATTTCTCCGTCGGCGTTGGCGATGCTCAAGGCAAGTGGAGCCATCATCTCAAAAACCCCGAATGCCAGCGCGTCCAACGGGGTGTTCAGGTACTTCGGTATGCGTTCGGTCGATTCATCACTCAATTTGTCGTAGACGGTCTTGCCCGTCATCCATAAAGCTGCGGACAAAGCGCCGGCTCCGATGACCCACCCGATCGGTGTCACCGCCGTTCCCAAGCCGATCATGCCGAGTATTCCGCCCGCAGGGAAGAGAGTGCCTGCGACAACAGGCGTCGCTGCGGTTGCACCGCCAGCAACACCGGCAAGGGATCCGTGCAACAAAAGATCGGCGACCTTTCCCTTTCTCAGGAACCAGTAGGCGTCTTCTCCGATCTCCAACTGGGCCTTGAACTGAATGGCCTGGTCAACCACTCTCTCGATGTCGAGTTCCTGGACCAAGGCATTCCATTCTGATTCTGGTGTATTTGTCGTAATCATGGCTTCATGCCGTTTTCAGAACGTCGAAGGGTTTGAGGACATCAAGGGTCCTGGCCTTGAACGCCCGGAACTTGACATCGTTGATCAAGCCATATGTTGCGCCAAGAATTACAAGGAGCGTCGTAACCGGGCCGCCCAGCACGGCACCGATGACCGGAATCGCGGACACCAGGTAGCCCAGCACGGCGCCTGCTATGCCTCCGAAACTCGCATGTGGAAACTCGCCGAGCAGGAAAAAGATCGCCTTGAGAATGATTCTCCCAATCCAGACCACTGCGCCGCCGATGGTGATTGTAGCCTGTGCGATGCGGTCGAGTAGCACTTTTACATCGGCGCTGACGTTTAGGTTATCAATCATGTCCGTGACGCCCTGTCGCGTCAATTGCATCGACAACAGTTTCTCAAGGGTGCTCCCGTCAAGCTCTTTCGCCTCTTTCGAAAAGCGTTTTCCGGTTTCAGCGTCGTTAGCCTCAATCAGCATGATCCATCCTCCTGTTTACACGTAGTATTCCCGGTCCGCCTTCTCCACCATTGGCTTTTGACGCGCATAGACAAATTCTCCGACAAGACATCCTCCTCGCGTAGCGCGTACACAACGTCCCACTGGGATTACCGTCTCAATACATTCCGATGTCTTTCGAACCATTCGTGTGCGATCTGTTGATTCTCAGGAGGCCCTCGCAGGACTAACCAAGCATTTCAATCAACCTCGACCAATGCATCGATGGTCGTGCCAAATACCCCTGCGAGCCGGGACAGCACTGAGGCAGATCCGGGTTTGAGACCGCGCTCGATCTCGGAAAGGTAGCTCGCAGCGACCCCTGTCTTCTCGGAAAGGTCACGCAGTGTCATCCCATGATGTTTCCGAAAAGCGGCGCAAGGGCTCGTGCCGTTCATGACGGCAAGAGCCGCGTCATGAGGGATCCGGCTGCCGTCGTCTGCATCACGAGCGGCCAGCAGGTCCTCGAGTTCCTCATTCCTGATCACCAGGGCATCATAGTCGGCGCGTTTCAGAGTGATGGTTTCTGCTCTAGCCATATGCTTCCCTTCGATGCCTGACGAACAAGTTGTCAAGTCCCTTGGTCTGGATCATCGGTCACGCCGTTCAGAAACGCTTGACGACAATCGGTCACCAGCGCGTCCGTGTCCTCGGCAAGCATGAGACTGGCCTGGACCAGGGACTCGATTTCCGTTCTTATCTGCTGGAGATAGTCGTCCACGTCGCGGTAGCGCTCCTCCAGGGACAACCGCGGGTCGCCGCCCGCCTCGCGTTCGGCGCGGGTCCGGGGGAAGGGGATGGAAGAGCCCAGCAGGCCCGACAGTTCGCCTTCGGCCAGCTCCTCGGACTGGAGATTCCATCCGGTGTAGGTGGCGAGCGGGACCGTGATCCAGGGGAGGCGGATCCCGGGGACGTCGTTGCCGTCGGCGTCCACCGCGGGCACGAGGACGGTGTAGCCGGCGCCGTCGGGCGGCGGCTTCGGGCGGGCGTCGATAACGCCGCGGGCGAGGCCTTCGCCGTAGTCCAGGAAGAGCTGACGGTTGTGGAGCCCGGTGCAGCCCCCTCCGGGAATGGCCGGGAAGCCGTTGCGCAGGCTCTCGGGGTCGACCTGCGTGCCGTCGGCGTTGCGCGGGATATGGCTCGGGGGCGGGGCGGTGCCGTCGGTGGCCCAGCGGTCCATGGCGGCGATGAGGGCGCGCAGGGCCGGGCCGATGGGCAGGGGGTTGTTCGGATGCCGGGTCTTTCCCCTTGCAACCTGAGTGCCGTAGGGGGCGTTGTGCTGCGTGCTGGCCATCAGGTAAACGCGCACGCGGTCGGGCAGGGGGACATCGTTTCCCCGTCCGTCGGTGTGCGCCAGTGACCCGCGCTTCTGCCAGTATTCGGTGGATGTCTGGGTATGGATCACCAGCGGGTCCGTGGCCGGCCGTTTCAGGATACCGTCCTTCCGGCCCGTTTGCGGGTCCTCCATGACGTTGTAGGCGAACGGGAACAGTTCGGGCTCGAGCTGGTTGGTGTGCTGCTGGCACGAGGTGACCGGCCGCGCGAATTCGTAGTTGAGGAACATGCGTCCGCCGCCCGCGGCGTGGGGGGCGATGGCGTCGAACACCGGCTGCCCCTCCTCGTCCTCGTTGAAACCCTGGTAGACCAGGTCGCGCAGGAAGCGGCCGCTCTGGGAACGGCCCCAGGCATACGTCTTCTCGACACCGGTTCCTTCGGCCAGCGGATTGGGATTCCCGGCGCCGTCGTCCTTCCGGTAGCGCAGGAACGAGACCAGATCGCGCACCGCGGCGAACCCCAGGCCCAGCACCAGCGGGTCCCGGGCAGTGTACACGAGTTCGTAGATCGCCCCTGGGGTGAAGCCTCCCGGCAGGTGTAAATGTGACGCGCTCGGCGTAACCGCCGGCGCTCCGCCGCGATCCGCGTTCTCCTCCGTTGCAAACGCCCAGTCGGAGGAGGGTATGACGTGGCGCTCCCCGTAGGACTGCATCCTCACGGTCAGTTCGGCGTGGGCGTTATCCAGGGTGGCGGCGGCGTAGCTGCGGACGCGCGGATCGCCGCTCAAGGGCTGACTGCGCACTCCCGGGCGGTTCACGCAGATCTCGGTGCGCACCCGTCGCTGGATCGGCTGTCCGTGGTCGGTGGCGACGGGGACGGCCAGCGCCATGCCGTCCTTCCAGGGTACGAGGTCTCCCTGCCAGCCGGAGGTGACCCAGGTATAACCGTGACGCATCAGGAAGCCGTTGCCGGCGTGTTCCAGGGACACCGGGTCGTTGCACTCGGGGGCGTCGTTCAGGAACATCAACCCGCGTTTGCTGCCCCGGTTGGGTGCCTCGTACAGAATCCGCCGGTTGCCCTTGTCCAAGTCCTTCGGCCGCAGGATGTGGATGTCGCAACGGTACTCCACGGCGCCACGCTCGTTCCGGGGCGCATTGGCGAGATTCACGATACAGGCGTTACGGGGGTCGTTCGGGGTGACCTCGCCGCGGACCTCGCCCGCCACGATCTCGTAGGCGCACGCAGCCCCGAATTCGTGATTATCGGCAAACGACTGCCTGCGACGGATGAGGAAATGGGTCAGCATGAATGGAACCTTCCTCGGAAAACCTTCGTCAAATCCACGGCCAAGCCCGGGAACAAGGGTGTGGTGAAACATGCCGTATGGCTGGGTTCGGTCGTCATCATGGGTCTCCCGCGTGCCTCGATACGGCCGCCGGGCACATGTCGATGGAAACAGGGAGAGGAGCGAAACGCAAGCATGATGGCAGTCAGACAAGGCAACACTTCATCAACCCCGGAAAATGCGTTAAGTTGGCACCGTAGCCCGTCCAATCCGCCGCGGGCTGCTTACGCGGAACACTCCGGGCGAGAATCTTTCACGGAGGAAGTCGACATGATCAAGCCCACCGCACTCAAGCGCGGCCACTACGAATGCAAGTCCCTGGACGACACGTTGCCGGTGCTGACGGATCTGCTGGCATTCGACGTCGTGCGGCGGGGAGACGGACAGGCGACGGTGAAGCATCCCAATACGGACTGGGAGCTGGTCGTTCACGAGGGTTCGCCGGAGGCGGTGGACAAGCCGCACCTGCACCATTACGGCGTGCGGGTGGAGACCCTGGACGAAGTCAACGCGGCCTACGACTACATCCAGTCGCAGAAGGAGCGCTACAAGCTCATGCGCGTCAGCCGTCCCCACGAGAACCACTTCGCCCACTCCGTCTATTTCCGTGAGCCCGGCGGCAACGACTGGGAGATCGAGTACTACGACCACGAGGCGGTGGTGCGCGGCCAGCGGAATGCCATCAACCCGTGGGGGGAGAAGATGTCGGAGGAGCGGTTTCCGGGCCGCGGCTACTTGCCCCAGGCGCTGAGCCACGGCACCCGTGAATGCGACGACAAGGCGGTCAGCTCGAAGTTCTACAGCGAGGTGCTGGGTCTGGAGATTCTCGGCGGTGGGAGGATGTCGGTGTACATCAAGCACTTCGACACGCCCTGGTACGTGGTGGTGCTGCCTGGGCGGAAGCGCCACTACGTGTCGTCGTTGAACCGGTTCACGCTGGAGGTGGAGACCGAGCAGGAGGTGGTGGACGCGCACCGGGCGTTCGGTACGTCTGGAAAGGACGTTGGCATCGGCGAGGTGGGCGACCTGCAAGAGGACAACGGAGAGGTCTCGTTCGTGTTCAGTGACCTCGACCAGAACTGGTGGGACATTTGCGCCGCCCGGTAGGCGCCGAACGCGGACGTCAAAGGAGAAGACGAGCATGTGGTTCATCGGACTGAGGAGCACCGCCAAGCCCAGGGAAGAGTGGACCGTGACGCTGGACGATCATCTGTCCTGGATGAAGCGCCAGCATGAGGCGGGGAAGATCGTCATGTCCGGACCGACACCGGACCGCAGGCTCGGCATCTACCTCATACGCGCGGACTCACGGCCGGAAGCGGAGGAGATCGCCGGCAGCGATCCCTACACCGCGGCCGGATTCTGTACGTTCGAGTTGATCGAGTGGGAGCTGCACCAGGTGATGGGGGCCGGGCCGTTCTCCATGGCGGAGATCAAGGCGCACAGCCAATAACGCCCCCACCGGCGTGGTCGGTCAGGCTACAGGGCGGCGGCCGAGAACGTGCGGCGCCAGGCGAAGGCGCGCCGCTCGAAGCGGGCGATGACGCCGTATTCGATGATCAGCATCAGGATCACGAACAGCAGCACCCACGCCAGCACCTGCTCCATGTCGAAATTCTCGAACCAGAAGAAAAACATGTAGCCGATGCCGAACTTGATGCCGAAGGTTTCGGCCAGGGCGACGATCTTCCAGGTCATGCCGAAGGAGTAGCGGAACGCGGACATGAGGTAGGGCATGAGCTGGGGGATGTAGACCTTCCGTATCATCATCCGCCTGTTGGCCTTGAAGGACTTGGCCATGTCCATCAGGCTCTTATCCATGGCCTTGGTGCCTTCCGCCATGTTCACGGTCACGAAAGGCGTCACCACCGCCATCACCGCCACGAGGCTCCCGGTCTCGCTGAAACCGAACCAAAGCACCGCCAGAAACACCATCAGTATGGTTGGGATGGTGAGAAACAGCGGGATCAGGCTCATGAGGGCGTACTCCACGGTCTTGCGGAGTCCCATGGCCAGTCCGATGCCGATGCCTGCGAGCATCGCCACCACGAACGCGATGACGATACGGAACATCGTGATGCCGATGTGGAAGTAGGCCGAGTGGCCCTCGGGACCGAGCTCCACCAGGATGCGTCCCATGGTCATGAGGATCCGGAACGGGCTGGGCAGGACCTCCGGCAGCGTGAACAGCGAGCCGATCCACCAAACCATTACGAGCGCCACCATGGACGCCGCACGCATGTAGAAACGCATGCTCATTGGGACTGATGCTCCAGAACGGCGAAGAACTCCTGCACCAGCTCCTTCTCCATGTCGAACAGACGCGGATCCTCGGGCTGCCGCGGCCGCGGCAGGTCCACGGGGACGTGCCGGAAGATCCGCGCCGGCTTGGTGCTCATCATGTACACGTTATCGGACAGGTAGACCGCCTCGCGAAGGTCGTGGGTCACGAACAGGATCGTGGTTTTTGCGCGTTCGAGGATCTCCATCAGGTCGATGCGCATCTTGCGCGCGGTGATCTCGTCCAGATGGCTGAAGGGTTCGTCCATGAGCAGGACGTCGGGCTCTATGGCCAGGGCGCGGGCGATGGCCACCCGCTGCTGCATCCCGCCCGACAGGTTGAGGGGGTAGTTGGGCTCCTGGCCCGCAAGACCCACCATGTCGAGGTACTTGGTCACACGGTCGCGCCACAACTCGCGGGGCACGGCCTGGGCCTCCAGCGCAAAGCGGATGTTGTCGTCCACCGTGAGCCAGTTGAGCAGGCGGGCGCTCTGGAAAACGTACCCCACGTGAATGGCGCCGTCGGGCGACTCGGTGGCTGGATGCACCGTCACGCTGCCGCCGGATTCCACCTCAATGCCCGCAATGACATTCAGGAGCGTGGATTTCCCGCAGCCGGAAGGACCCACGAGGCTGGCGAACTCGCCCTCCTTGACGTCCAGGCTCACGGCGTCGAGCACCACGAAATCTTCGCCGCCGCCGGGGGCGGGGAACTTTTTGGTCAACTTGTCTACATGAACGACGGTCGAAGCCATGAACGATACCTGTGTGGGACGATAAATAAGTTTGAACGTTGAGCGACGCGCCTACGTGGCCACCTGATGCCGCCACCGGAAGACCCGTCTCTCCCAGGACCGGAATATCAGCACATCCACCAGGACCATGAAGACCATGAAGCTCACGCCCCAGGCGAGCATCATGTCCACCCGCGTGTCCTGGAAGTGAAACACGAGCATCTGCCCGACTCCGCTGCCTACGGCGAAGGCCTCTCCCACCAGCACGATCTTCCAGGACAGGGAGAGCGCGATGCGCATGGACGAGAAGAGGTACGGCATGAGCTGCGGGATGATGACCTTGCGGACGATCAGGTGCCGGTTCGCCTTGTAGACCTTGGCCATGTCGATGACTTCCTTGTCGATGGCCTTGGTTCCTTCCCAGACGTTGAGGGCCACGAACGGGAAGACGATGAGCACCGTGGTGAAGACCGGTCCGATGTCCGAGAGGCCGAACCACAACACTCCCAGAAATGCCCAGCAGATGGCCGGGAACGTGAGCAGCACCATGATCCAGCCGTCGAGGAAGGCCTCCACGTGCCGGTGGAGCCCCATGATCACACCGGCAATGCCGCCGATGACCATGGAGAAGCCCAAGCCCAGAATGATCCGGCGGAGGGTATCCCAAACCACGGTGTAACTGCTGGGATCGGAATAGACAGTGACGAGCCGCTGAACGAGCTCCTGCGGTCCGGGCAGGAAAGCCGCCAGAAACAGCAACGATACCAATTGCCACAGCAGGACGAAGGCCAGCAAGGTGAGAACCCCGGCCACAAGACCGGGCCTGCTCTTGATCATGGGGAGAGCCTGTCAGAGATGGGTAATGAAGGGTCCGGGTCCTCGCGCCGGCCGAAACCGCCGCGAGGACCCGGACGCCGTGACCGCGACTAGTTGAGAATCAGCCCGTGCTTCTTCTTGTCCGGAACGAAGTCCAGGACGCCGCGCCGTTTGGCCATTTCGAGGAAGTTCCACTGGTGATCCACGGTTTCCTTGTCCCACTTGGCCAGGAAGACCTTGTTCTTCTGCAGCCAATCCCGGTAAACGCCGGCTTCGGCCTTGTTCTTGATGCCGGTCACCTTGGCGAACTTGGCCTCGGCCTGATCGAAGTTCTTGGGGTTCCGG